>CAYIRS010000029.1:0-6989 GCA_964365895.1 uncultured Gammaproteobacteria bacterium | reverse complement strand
ATCGCCCAAATCACATTAAAATTATTTTCTTTTTGTAATTGAATCGCTTTTCTATAAGCCAGCCAAGGAAAAAAATACTTGCCCAAAAATCCCCGGCCGACGCGATGCACCAAAACATTACCCATCTTTTCCTCGGCTTTTTGCCGACCGTCCAAATTGGCCGTAATCATTTCAAATTTAAAATCAGGCCCGACGGGTAGCCGGTCGGTAATTTCTTTAATGGCCACTTCAGCTCCACCGACAAATGGATGATATGCCAACGAGAATATAAGTATTTTCATTAAAAAGCCACTTGATTAATAAGCGCCAATACCTTAATATTATTATATATTTCGGCTAAAAAGTAAAGAGTGGGCGAATTTTAATCAATTTATATATATAAATGACCAAATCAAAAATTCTGTATATTATTACTCAACCGGAAATGGGCGGGGCCCAGCGTTACATTCGGGATTTAATCACCAGCCAGGAAGCGCAAAATTTTGATATTGAATTAGCCACGGGCCGCGGTAGCGACCAATCATTGCTAAATAATCTGCCCAAAAATATCAAAATCCATAAGTTGAATTATTTAGTCAGGGAAATATCGCCCATCAATGATATTAGAGCGGTTTTTGAATTAAAAAAAATCATGGCCAATTCCCGACCGGATATTATTCATTTAAACAGCAGTAAAGCCAGCATCGTCGGCTCGCTTGCCTCTTTCTTGTATTCTTACCATAAGCCATCGCCTCCCGCCCCCCCTCCCCCCTTGTATGCCTACAAGCTACAAGCTACAAGCTACAAGCTATTCTACACGGTCCACGGCTGGGTTTTTAATGAGCCGATGAGCGGTTTTAAAAAATCGCTTTATAAATGGCTGGAAAAATTTACCGCCAAATTCAAAAATAAAATAATTTGCGTTTCCGAATTTGACCGGCAAACCGCCATCAAAGAAAAAATTGCGCCACAACCTCACCCGGCCCCTCACCCCAGCCCTCTCCCAAAGGGAGAGGGGGAATTATATGATAAACTAATCACGATTCATAATGGCATTGATACCGAGGCGATGAATTTTTTAACTAAAGAAGAGGCCAGAAAAATATTAATTTCAAATTTCAAATTTCAAATTTCAAATTCTGATTTAATTATTGGCACGCTGGCTAATTTTTATAAAACCAAGGGGTTGGAATATCTCATTGAGGCCTTTAATATTTTAACTACCAGCTACAAGCTACCAGCTACAAGCTACCAGCTAATCATTATCGGCGACGGTGAATTGCGGGCCGAACTGGAAAACTTAATTGCCAATTACGGCCTAAAGGACCGGATTATTTTACTCGGCAAAAAAGAAAACGCGGCCAGATATTTAAAGGCGTTTGATATTTATGTCTGTTCTTCGGTTAAGGAGGGCTTCCCCTACTCCATTTTAGAAGCCATGGCCGCCGGCTTGCCCATTGTCTCCACTAATGTGGGCGGCATTCCGGAAATGATTCAAAATCAAAAAAACGGCTTGCTCATTGAACCAAAAAATCCTTCTGAATTGGCCACGAGCATCAAATTCCTTATAGAAAATCCCGAATTAGCAAACCAATTAGGTAATCAGGCAAAAATAACGGTTAAGGAAAAATTTTCCATTAAAAAAATGATTGAAAAAACTTTTTCGCAATATAATTAGACCTCACCTTAATCCTCTCCTTGAGACAAGGAGAGGAAAAAATACACCTTAATCCTCTCCTTGAGACAAGGAGAGGAAAAAATACAAAAAATCCCGCTCCGACATAACGTTGGAGCGGGATTTTGTAATTTAATTCAAAATTAAATCATTACATTATTATTTCAAAGCTTGTCCCCGACCCCAAGCGGGGATTCAAAATTCAAAATTTTATTGTATCACCCTTGATATGGTTGTTACTTCCGCGGAAATGGCTTCGCCGTCGGTGTAGGTTATGGAGGCGGGCGCGGTAATAATCGCCGTTGTCTTAAACTTATTGGCGGTAAGGGCGCCACTGCTTAATTTCTGCTTATTGCCAGCGCTGATGTAATAGATATCGCTTGAGCCCTGATACTGGATAAGCGAGCCATCGGGCAATTTTGAGCTGGCAGTTAATGCCGCGCCCTTGGTATAATTTGACTCAAAAGAATCTTGTATTAATATCACTTTTTTTACATAATCAGCGCCATACAGGGCCTTAGCCGCCGCATCACTGCCGGCGCTCGTGACCACCTCTCGCAAGACCGCGCCGGGCGTTACCGCGAAAACTCGCTGGGGGCTGTTCTGAAATTTAACCAAATTAACGCCGGAGCGAGCCGTGACATTATCGCTCACGGGCAAAGCGTCAAAAACAGCTTGCGATATGACTTTAACGCCCTGGTCGGCCCATTTGCCGCTATTCCAAGTCCAAAAAGTGACTTCATTGGAAAAAAGATGTCTCTTGCCCTGCGCGTCAATATAATAAACGGCTGGATAAGTGGCGGTTTTGACTAAATCGCCTAATTTTAGGCCTTGCGCGCTCGCTTTCTCCGCATCAACAATATTAGCCATGATAATATCGGCTTTACCGCCGGTTAGACCGTTGAATTTGACGCTAATATCATTAATGCCATCGCCATTTAAATCAACTTTCTTGGTCTCACTTAAATTTAGGGTAAGGGTGATGGGATTTGATTGAATAACCACGGTAACGCGAGAATTAATCGAGTCAATGACCGTAACCTTTAAAGTATGATTTTCTGAACCGCCACTGCTTACCGCAGTCGCAAAATTGGCTTGGGCATTTAAGGTCATAAAAGCGCTTTTGCCGCTGCTCGTAACCGAGCCAATGGCCGAGGTGCCCTCAATGGTACCGCCGCCACCGCCACCGCCGCCGGGGCTGGTCGTCGACACGCCACCGCCGCCGCAAGCCACGGTCTGCGGCACGATTGTATAGGTGCTAACCGTGGTCGGCAGGGTGATAGAACTGGTGCCCGGCGTTGTATTATTGGCGCAGGTCTCATACCCATTACTACTTTGAGTCGCTTTTATAGATACGACACTGCTATTAGAAGAACCGATGGTAAAAGCGCCCGGATTTACAACCGTAAAAGCGCCGGCATTGTAAGTCCAGCTGTCCGCGGTGGCGCCGCTAAAAATTATCATATTAGCTGAAGAATCGCCCATAGTGACGCTACTGACCGTAATATCGCCATTAGCGGTAAAATCGCCGGCAAAAACGGTATTGGTTAAGGCCAAGACGGCAAGCAAAGCAACCCCCACCGACAAGACGCCCAAAATTAAACTTCTGAATCTGGTTGCCATATTTTTATTAAAATTAAATTACTAAATTTATTTGCAAGCCCCGGCTTGAACTGTTAAAGTAACGCCGACAAGATATATACTCTTTAAATCACCGGCGATATCGCGCATCTCAATACAGCCGCCCCTGGTGGTACCGCCCGTTTTAATAGCTAAAGTGGTGGTAGCGGCGTTAGTATCTGTGCCAATGGCAAAGTTGCCGCTTGAAGTGGCATTGCCGTCAACCGTGAACCAGCCACCAATATGGCCATTGCTTTTAGTGAATAAACCGCTGGTGGTGGTGGCATAACCGCCGATTTCCGCGGTATCTTTGACCCATAAATCGCCTTTGTAATTAAAATTGCCAGCCGTGGGCGTACCGCGGCCAACCATCAAATAATCAGAGGTAGTGGCGGAAGTGGAAGTGGCGGTAGCGAAAGTCGCCAGCCCGGAAACCTTAACCGTGCCGTAAAAAATGGCCGCGCCATCAAATGCCGCGGTGCTTGAAGCCAGTAATTGGCCGTAAAAAACTGAATTGCCCGTAAACAAGGCCGTGGTTGACGCCTGAACCGTGCCGGTAAACAAGTTGATATCGGCGGCCGCGTCGCCAAAGGTGTTGCTGTTATAAAAAGTCGTGGCTCCCGTAAATAAGCCGGTGGTTGACGCCTGAAGTATGCCGGTGAATAAGTTGATATCGGTTCCCGCGTTGCCGAAAGTGGAATTGCCGTCTACCCCAAGCGTGCCGCCGGTGCTGATGTTGGTGCCGATGGTGGTAGCCGCGTAGGCAACTGATACGACCAAGAACAGGGCGCCCAAGACAATGGCCGCGCCCCTCAAGAAACCATAAACATTTAATTCTTTCTTCATAGAATTTTTATTTTTTAGTTTAATAATATTTAATGAGACAAATATTAAAAAACAAATAGCAGATTGCTTCGTCGGATTACCTCCTCGCGAATGACATATTGATTATATTATACAATATTTTTAACTTATTGTTTATTAAGTCAACTGTGGATAACTATCAGGATATCAATTTTGAATTTTACAATTTTGAATTTTGAAATAATGATTTAATTTTGAATTTTGAAAAGGGATTATATTTTAAAATTTAATCATTCAATCCGCCAGCTGGCGAACAAAATTCAAAATTATTAACTATTTTTTAAACTCGCCGCTTTTGACTTTTTTAATAAAATCATCTGATTGTTTCTTATAGTCCGGCCCGAACGCGGCTACTTTTTGCGCCATTTCAATGGCCTGGTCATTATTGCCCATATAGGCGTAAGCCATGGCCGCCTGAACATAATACTGGGGATTATTCGGGTCAAGGGCAATTAATTTATTGGCCAATAATTCAATGGAATTATAACTTTTAGCGCTGATGGCCACATTTATTAATTGGGTCAAAAAGTCCGCGGGGTTGTATTTATTTTTCATTAATTCCAGCCGCGCCAGCAAATCATTTAATTGGCGGCTATCGCCGGCCACCACCAAAATATTGGCCAATTGCCGGTATGGCTCAAGATTCTGGTCGTTTAAATCAAGGGCTTTGGCAAATGCCTCAATGGCTAATTTGTAATTGGCATCGGCCGAATCGGTTTGATTATTCTGCTTAAGATAATTAGCCAAATAAAAATTAGTATAACCGATTTCAAAATAAATATGCTGACGATTGGGCGCCAGCTCTTTGGCTTTGGCAAACAGCGACGGGTTATTGTTAATATAATTAATATTACCCGTTAAATTAAACATCATATTATTAAACCTCATCTCCACTAAATAATTGGTAACGCTATAGGGATTTTCGGCAATTTGCTTTTTATTTTCCTTTTCCACCAAACCGGCCAATCGCGCAAGGGTCGGCTGGTCAACATCCTTGGCGCTGGCCGCGTCCTGGAAAAAATTAAATAATTGCCGGCGATATTCCTGATTGCCGTTGGTCTGGCGCGCCAAAACCGATTCAAATAAGTCAATTCGTTGGTCAAAGGTTAAATTGGGCGCGCTAATCGCCTTAGTTAAATCAATATTGGCCTTAAGCGGCTTAATATTGACTAAATACAATATGGGCGTAAAAGCGATAATAAATACGGCCAAGAGGGCGATTTTAAAATTTTTATTTTCCAAAAATTTCCACTCATAATGCCGGCCGAAAACGCCGACAAAACCGATTACCAAAAACAACGGTATATAAGTAACCAAGGCCTCAAAAATAAATAAATTCTGAATGAGATAACCAAAAATAATCAGAGTAAAAATCACGGGGATGAAATATCTTTTGCTGTCGCCTTGTTTTTGCCGGTACTTTCGCCACAAATAATAAAAGGGCAGGAGGAGCAGGGCGAAATAAGACAAAAAGCCGATGAGGCCGCCGGTAATCAAGCGGTCAAATATAATATCGTGCGCCCGGTCATACCAAATCACCGAACCGGCGTGACGGAAAATTTTCGGATTATAATACTGGTCAAACGGCTGATAAAAATTTTCATAACCCCAGCCCAAAATCGGCCTCTCCTTAAACCCCTGCCAAGCCGAGCCCCAAGTCATTAAACGATTCTGCGCCGTTACCGATTCAGAGGCAATGCTGGCCATCCGGGCTAAAACCCGGCTATTTTTTACCAAATCAGAACCGCTATTAAGAAAAAGCCAGGTCGAAAAAATGAGGGCCAGAGCCAAAATCAGCCAACCGGCGAGGAATAATTTTTTATTTTTGGCCGCCGCCGATTTATCGCCCCTAAAATAAAAAAATAATAAATATAAAACAAACAATAAACCGGAAATAAACAAAGCCAGAATTCCGCCTCGGGTGTCGGTATACAAAACAATAAAACTCTCAAGCAGAATGACTAAGCCGTAATAAATCCTCAAATAAATATTGTTTCTCTTAAATAAAAGCAGTAGGCCGAAAAATATGGAAAAAAACAGAAAACCCGCCATATAGCCGGCATTGCCAATGGTTCCGGCCAGCCGTTGGCCGCCGGTGGAAGCAAACAGCCAAGGAATATTAAGATATTGGCCAAAGGCGATTAAGGCGACCAAAAAACTGGAAAAGAAAAACAAATCAAAAACATACAGCCACTCTTTGAGCTTTCTAAAAAACCCCGTTAAAACAGTTAAAAATAAAAATAAGTGCAGCAGCAATAAAATGCCTTCGCTTCTCTCGTTGTTGCTCCAAAAACTGCGATAAAAATTATTGCCCAGCAGTGAAGCCATAAAAATAACCGCGATATAAACCGCCATTAGGATTACGGTCAGATTGAGCCGTATTTTATAGTCGCTGTTTTTGAGAGCCAAAAATAAAAAGGCCAAAAACATCACGGCCACGGCAATATTAAAAGCAATGGTCTTGGTAACGATAAACGGGAAAAAAAGATGGCTGTTTAAATAAAGGGGCGAAAATAAAATGACCGCCAGGCAGAGCCAAATGATTGACTGGGCGATAACACGAAGCATTTTTTGGGACATATTTTTTTAAAATTTAAAATTTAAAATAATATATTTTAAAAGCGGTTTTGCCCTGGCGGTTTTTTATTTCCTTGGGAGCGAGGCCGGCTTTTTCAAACTCATCGGCCAGTATTTTCATATTTTCCATCATCACCGGTATCCGCTCCTTGACTGGGTCTAAAACCGAATCGTCAGCCGCGTAAATATAATAAAAACCCTTTAAGCGGTTTTGTCTTAATAAATCAAACGCACCTCCTCCTTTGGGAATTAAAGACAGATAATTATAAAAAGA
>CAYIRS010000028.1:0-7030 GCA_964365895.1 uncultured Gammaproteobacteria bacterium | reverse complement strand
TTAGAGCGTCTCGCTTACATCGAGAAGGCCAGAGGTTCGAATCCTCTACCACCCAAGATATTTAACGAGGCGGGCCCGAGAAGGTCAGAGGTTCGAATCCTTTAGCGTCCAATTAAATTAATTAAAATTTTATGGCCAACATAATAATTGGTTTAGTCGGAGTAGTTCTTGGATTTTTAATGGTTTGGAAGCCAAATTGGTTTTTGGAAATGATTGGTGTGCAGGCCTGGGCCGAAAAAGTTTTTGGTCCCGGTCGAAGTTCGGCTGGCTATCAGGTTATTGGCCTGATAATAATTTTTGTTTCTTTCTTGATAATGACCGATATGATGAAAGGAATTGTTATTTGGTTTTTTGCGCCGCTAATGGGTTGGAATAAATAAAATAATTTTTCACGGGCTGTTAGCTCAGTTGGTCAGAGCGCCTGCTTTGCACGTAGGAGGTCAAGGGTTCAACTCCCTTACAGTCCAAATGCATCGAGGAGGGTCCCGCTAATGCGGGACGGGCAGAAGCGATCCGCCAGCTGGCGGAGAGAGTCGATGATTGCGACCCCCGGGAGCAATCAGCGCTGCCCCGGAACAGGAGTTCGAATCTCCTAGAGTCCAAAAAACCGTCCCGCTTTCTGCGGGACGGTTTTTTATATTACTATAGGAGTTTTATTGGTTATGGCTGGGGAAAAGAGGGCGGAACTGTCGGCGGCGGACCTTTCTTTTTCCAAACTTTAATTATCACCATAATCAATAAAATCAAGATAATTAAAATTATTAGTCCTATTCCGCCGTATAAATAAATCGTATTAAGTTTATTAGTTTGTCCTGGCTGATTATTTTGGTTATTTTCCTGGCTTCCTAATTGGTTTGTCGGAGCAGTCGGAGTGCCAGGGCTTGTAGGAGTATTTGAATCCAGCGGGAATCCTTCTTTTTCAATGGCAAATAGAGTATTTTTATTCATGGCTGGCGGCGTCTGTGCCGATCCTATTGTTCCCCCAGGAAATCCAACTAAAAGATAAATAAAAGATGACTCTGTGGGTTTATATGTATATTCTGATTTTTCTAACGGAGACCTCGTGGATTCTTGTGCGATATAACTGCGGTCGGAATCCATTAATTTAAAGCCGGCAATTACCGGAAGAATATCTTTGGATTCTTCAAATAATCCGGTTTTCTCGTTAAATCTAATGCCAATTTCTCCAGCGATAGTTTTAAAAGTAATTGGCACTCCTTTTTGCGTTTGGATTTTAAAATAATCAAACTGGCCGTTTATCTGATGATGGTCTAAATGATATTTCCCCGGCTGGATTTCTACGGCCGTATCAAAACCATTGCCTCCTCTTATGGCTGTTCCTAAGATAGCGTCTGTATTGGTTTTATTAATCGGTTTCTCAAGCTCCTGGATGGCTTTAAAACTTTGAATCAGGGAAGCGCCGTCGGTCGCGTCATAGTATTTTCCGTTGCCGGCTGCTGCTATGGCTGAAAGCTGTTGCCGCGATTCTGCGTCAACTCCCAAACCAATAACATGGGCTTTAATTTTTTTATCTGATTCTAGGAGCGATTTGGCTGCGGCAACCGGATCGCCGCCACAATTTTCTTTTCCGTCGCTTAATAAAATCAACACATTGTCATTTCCTGCGGTAAAATCATTTTTGGCCTGTAAAAGCGCGTAAGCAATGGGAGTATAAGCTCCGACCGCCTGTAGGGAATTAGCTTTGTTTATAATATCGGTTCTATTTCCCCCAAACGGCGCCATAAGCTCGGTAATTTTACAAGCATCGGACTTTATTTCTTTTCTGATATGAGCATATGGCCGGAATGCTACCAAGATACTTTGCTCCAGGTTGGACAGTAAATCAGAAAGAGCTGATTTTGCCGCCTCTATTCTTGATACGGGGCCGAAACTTTCAAGCATTGATCCGGAAGCGTCAAAAACGAACATTATGTTTTTGGTTTGTTCAGCTTGGGCATTGGTGGCCCCAACCAAGATAGCGGCGGTTAATAGAGATAGAACAAAAATTTTTTTCATATTTTTTATTTTTTAATTATTATTTTATATCTATTTTTTTTCTTCTTTAAATCTTTTTCATTTTATAACAAACGTGAAAATTTGTAAATAGAAAAACATCTTCGGGCCATGCGCATTTTGAACTCTTCGGGTTAATATCTTTATTGAAGATCTCTTTTGGATTTTTTCTGCAAAATTTAAGAATTTTTTGTTATAATGTAAATAGGCCCCGATGGTCTTGCGACTAAACCCCTATAATTACACAATCATTATATGAAAAGGTTGATTTTTAAGCAAATTTTAAATAAGCGCGTTTAAAACTTGTTATGCGCAATCCGCCTTCGCCCGCCTCTTAACTTTTAATTGACTATAAGTTTTTAATATATTTATAAAGATGTTAAAATTAACTAATATTATGAACAAAAAAATTATTTATGGAATTATCATCGTAGCGATAGTTATTATTGGTCTAAGCATGCTTTTACTAAAATCTTCTTTAAATCTCGGCGGAGATCCGTTTGGCGCACCCCCTAGTGGAGATCCGTTTGGCGCTCCTCCCATAGGAATCTCTGACAATTGCGGTCCTGAAGATAGATATAAATTTAATGTAACCTTAAATTCAAAAGAAGATTTTGTGAATTTAGTCAAAACGCAAGAAATAAATCAATGGGTAAGATTGGATAATTTTAAAGATGAACCCAGTGGAGAGATTAATTGGAATAAAGCTTTAAATTCAGTTAATGCAGAACAAATTGGCAGTAGAACAATTTACTCCATAGAATATACTCCGAGTGATTGCTCGCCAGTACAAAAATTTACATTAAAAGTGACAAATGACGGTCATGTTTCCGTATACGGCTGTTGCGGAAAATAATTTTTAGGCGGGCTACGGCGGATTGCGGTTTTTTATTTGAGTAAGATAGTTTGCTTTTGAATATTAATTTTGCTATATTTAAAATAGCAATATCATGGTTCTTTATATAAATAAAACAGAATTACATCATCAAGGAGTCGTATTATGAAACAAGATGTGCGGCCAGTGATTATGAAAGAAGTGTCACGCGTTCTTAATATTCCCGAAAGTGAAGTAGATGATAAACGGGAACTTGGCGCCAATCAGTTTGGCCGCATTATGGCCGGGGCAGCCGAACGACTGGGGTGTCCTCTTTCAGCCATAAAAAATGGCCTGCGCCGGGGAGCGATTGGGAATATTATTGAAATGTTGGAGATTGTGGTGAATGGCATGCCCACTAAATTGTGATGCCGTTCATTTGGGCATATTTATCCAGCACCTTTCAAATACCCTGTGGCTTGCCACCCCAACATAACGTCGGGGCGGAAAAGTACTAGATTTATTTGTCAGTGGCGCCATTAAGCCACTGACTTTTTTTATTATAAACTTGACCCCGTTAAATAATTCCGCTCCCGCCCCGTTAAATTGCCTTTGGCAATTATTTAACGGGGTGAAGCGGAATTGAGGCAAAGAGCATCATTTAACGGGGTTGACATTAAATTATTTGTCAATTATTATTATAATAATGTATTTGAAAAATATTTCAAATGATTTATAATATGAGTGCGCGCAAAAGACAAGTAAAACATCTTGGTGGCCGGTGTGTCGGCCCGACGATTACTCCAAAAAATATAAAATAATTAAAAAAATAATTAAGAATAAAAATTATGGCCAGAAAAATATTAAAAACCGTCAAAGGTCCTTTTGAGATAAAGCCACAAAAGGAATCGGCCTGGATTTGTCTGTGCGGTTTGTCTAAAAACCAGCCCTTTTGCGATGGCGCGCACAAACTGTGCGATAATGAAGAAGAGGGAAGGATATATGAGTACGACGAACAAGGCCGTCAAAAAGAAATAAAATAATCTTAAAAAAGTCGCGTCTTAGTTTTAAAACAATCAAATAAATTTTAATTCTATGAACAAAATAGTGTTAATTATTGTTGTTATTTTGGTGGTTATTGTTGGCGGTTATTTTCTTTTGCAGAGAGGATATCAAGCTCCGGCGCCGACATCTACGATTACGGCGCCAACCACCCAGGCAAATACCCCAGCACCGGAAACAACCATCCCGGCGCCAGAAGGAATCACTGCTCCCGCTTCAGCAGTCAAAGAGTTCACTGTTTCTGGAACCGAATTTAGTTTGAGCCCATCCTCCATTAGCGTCAAAAGCGGAGAAAGAGCGAGAATTATTTTTAAAAATACCGGCCGGGCTCCCCATAATTTAGTGATTGAAGGTTTGGGAGTTGGCACTAAAACAATTGGCGGCGGTCAAACCGAGACCATTGAATTTACGGCTTCAACTCCGGGAACCTATCCTATTTTTTGTTCGGTGCCGGGACACCGAGCGTCTGGCATGGAAGGCAAATTAATAGTAGAATAAAAAAATGGAACCCACTTTAATTTTGGGCCAAGATTTGCTTTTTTGGATTGCGGTGCTGCTGACTATTGTTTTTTTTATTGATTTATCAACTTGTTGGTGGTATAACTCTCTTAACTGGGGGCCTTTAAGGAAATTTAGAGATAAATTAGTAAGATATCATAAATATACCCGAACTTTACTGATTTTTTTAGTTGTCATCCACCTCGGACTGCATATATTATTTCAGGTCTTTGGCATTATTTTTTAACCATCTCAATTAATATTTAACAAAGGAATAAAAAAATGATACAAAGTTTTATAATCACATTTAGAGAAACCTTAGAAGTCGCTTTAATTGTGGGAATTATTTTGGGTTACTTGGTTAGAATAAAACAGACAAAATACAACAACATTGTCTATCTTGGTGTTATTTCCGGAATAGTCGCCAGCATTATTGGCGCTTTATTATTCACCGCTCTCGCCGGCGGATTTACCGGCCGAGCCGAAAAGATTTTTGAAGGCATGACCATGCTCATCGGCGCCTTGCTTCTCACCACTATGATATTATGGATGATGAAACAGAAACATATCGCCAGGGAATTAGAACACAGGGTGGACGCAGAACTTACCGAAGCCCATAAATTTGGTTTATTTTTATTGGTTTTTGTCGCGGTCTTAAGGGAAGGCATAGAAACGGTTATTTTTTTGGGAGCCGCCAGCTTTGTTTCAGTGAATAATAATATAATCGGGGCTTTAGCCGGAATTATCGCCGCGATCCTTTTGGGCTATGCAATATTCGTGGGTTCAATGAAAATTAATATCAAGAAGTTTTTTAACATCACCAGCATCCTGTTAATTCTCTTCGCCGCCGGATTAGTGGCTTATGGCGTCCACGAACTTCAGGAAGCCACCATAATTCCCATGGTCATAGAGCATGTCTGGGACCTTAATCCGCCGGTAAATTCTGATGGCAGTTATCCCATCCTGCATGAAAACGGATATATTGGCGGTCTTCTAAAGGGTTTATTCGGTTATAATGGAAATCCTTCATTAATTGAGGTGTTGAGTTATTTTATTTATCTGGTTTTCGTTTTTGCGCTTTGGCGAAACATAGAAAGAGTGCATAAGGTGATCTAGATTTGAAAAATGGCAGGAGAATTAAATGTTCGCGCTACCCTCATTTAAACGATCTTTGAAAAAATATAAAGGAGGAAATACCCATGACAAGGCGTGTCGTTATTACTGGATTAGGGTTGGTCACAGCTCTTGGGCACGAGGTTAAAACCGTCTGGCAACAATTGCTTGATGGCCAAGACGCGACCAGCGATTTAGAAAAGCCGGTGCCAATTGCGCGCCGGCGGCAAATAATTCGCGATGCCCGGATTAAAAATTTTAATCTCAAGGAACTTGAACCGATTCTGGCAAAACAGGAAAAATTATTGCGCAGCGCCAGAAAGGCGACCCAATTTGCCCTGGTCGCCGGTCTACGCGCCGCTCGTGACGCCGGTTTAGTCAAACCAACCGAGACGACCCTTGATTTGTCTCAAATTGATCCATTGCGAACTGCGGTCTATATTGGCTTAAGCATGGGCGATGGTCCTGGCCATTTTGATTGCGTGGCTACCTATCTTGATCCTCAACAGGGTCCGACCAAGGTCAAAATGCTCGCGGTGCCGGAAATTATGCCCAATGGGCCGGCGGGGCACGTCTCAATTATGCTTGGCGCCAAAAGAACGGCCCAATGCCTTATTACCGCCTGTTCCACCGGCACCGATAATATCGGCCATGGCTACTGGCTCATCAAACTTAATAAAGCCGATACCGTAATTGCCGGTGGCTGCGATGATCTCGCCCATGAGTTTTATCTGGCGTGTTTTGGTAATCTCGGAGCCCTATCGCTACGAGGCATATCCTGTCCATTCAGCAAAGAACATGATGGCTTTGTCATGGGCGAAGGCGCTGGCATCATTGTCTTGGAAGAATACGAACACGCCAAAGCCCGAGGCGCGAACCTTTATGCTGAACTCGTGGGCTATGACACCACGGCCGATGCTTTTCATATTACGTCGCCCCCCGACGACCATGAAGGCGGCCAACGAGTTGTCCGAGGCGCTTTAGCCGAAGCCGGTCTCCAGCCCGAAGATGTTGACCATGTCAATGCTCACGGCACCAGCACCGAAGTCGGTGATAAAACCGAAACCGCGTTAATTCGAAATGTTTTTGGTAAGCACGCCTATAAGATGCCAATCAGTTCAACTAAATCAATGCTTGGCCACTGTATTGGCGCGGCTGGCGCCATTGAAGCGGTCGTGTGCTGTTTAACGGTTAAGAATGGCCAGATTCATCCGACGATCAATTACACCATTCCCGACCCCGAATGCGATCTGGACTATTGTGTCGCCGGCCGCCGTCAAACCAGGGTAGAAATTGCCGGTTCAATAAGTTTGGGCTTCGGCGGCCACAATTCATTTCTGTTGTTTAAAGTTTTATAGAGATGGTTGCAAAACTATTTTGTCGCGAAATTTTATATTTTCCGGCGAGACGAGGAGGGCCAGCCCGCTTCGACTCAGCGAGGCGAGTAAAAAGATTTGAGCCGTAGCCCAGCTACGGTGAAAATCTTTTTGCGCCAGCCCAACAAAGTCGCAGCCGAAAATATAAAATTGC
>CAYIRS010000027.1:0-7049 GCA_964365895.1 uncultured Gammaproteobacteria bacterium | reverse complement strand
GTTTTAAATTAACCAAAACAAGGCCTTATATTTACTTTCAATTTATCGTTCGCTTTTTATTGCCTTACTTTTTGTGCTATAATACATTCATGGGACAAATAATTTCTGTCGTCAATCAAAAGGGCGGTGTCGGCAAGACCACCACCTCAATTAACCTCGCGGCTTATCTAAGTAAATTAGGTAAGTTTGTTTTGTTGGTGGACTTAGACCCGCAAAGCAACGCCACTTCCCATCTAGGCATTTCCCGCGAATTGGACATGGGCGTTTATGAGGTTTTGACCGGCCCGTATTCTTTCAGGGATATTGTGGTGAACACCCAGCATGATTTTTACAAATTAGCGCCATCCACCCAGTCCTTGGCTGGCGCCAATGTGGAATTTGTCAATTTGGACCGCCGCGAATTTCGCTTATACGATAATTTATTGGAAATAAGAAATGATTTTGATTATATCATTATTGATTGCCCGCCCTCTCTCGGCCTTTTGACCATTAATGGCTTAGTGGCGTCTGATAGAATATTAATACCGGTTCAGGCCGAATATTTTTCTTTGGAGGGCTTGGGCCAATTAATGTCTACGATTAATTTAATTCAGGAGAACGTCAAGCCCGAGCTTGATATTTTGGGCGTGGTTTTAACGATGTATGACCGCCGCTGCCGGCTGGCCAACGATGTTTTGCAAGAAGTTTATCGCCACTTTCCCAATAAGATTTTCCGATCGGTTATTCCCAGAAATGTCCGCTTATCCGAGGCGCCGAGTTATGGCAAGACGATTTTAAATTATGACCCGAAGTCAAAAGGCGCCAAGGCGTATGAACGTTTAGCCAGAGAATTTGTCCAATATACCACCTCATACTAATTTTATGCAAAAAATTTCCGGATTGGGCCGCGGTCTTGGCTCATTGATTCCCAATAAAAAAAGTTTGTCCCCAACCACGATTGGGGACTTGTCCCCGACTCCGATTGGGGATAAGCTTGTCCCCAACCACGATTGGGGAATTGTTCCAGAAGATAATGATGAATTTGCTTCTCTTGTCAATGGCCAGGAAAAAATCGTTCCCTTGCCGGTTGATAAAATTTCGCCCAATCCCCATCAGCCCAGAAATAATTTTTCCGACGAGAGTTTGCGGGAATTAACGGATTCAATTAAAGAGCATGGCATTATTCAACCGTTGATCGTTACCCAAGAAGGAGATGGTTGGCAATTAATCGCCGGTGAAAGAAGGTGGCGCGCGGCCAAGGCCTTAAAAATGAAAACCATACCGGCGATAGTTCGCGATATGACCGAACAGAAAAAATTAGAAATTGCTTTGATTGAAAATTTACAGCGCCAGGACTTAAATGCCTTAGAAACGGCGGCCGCCTATCGAAAATTAATTGACGAGTTTAATTTGACGCAGGAGCAATTAGCCAAAAGAATCGGCAAGAGCCGTCCGGCCGTGACCAATACGATTCGTATTTTATCGGCGGCCGAAGAAGTAAAACAGGCAATTTTAGAAGAAAAAATCACCGCCGGGCATGCGCGGGTCTTGGCCGGCTTGCCCAAAGAGGACCAATTGCTCTTGCTTCAAAAGATTATTGAGAGCACCATGAATGTCCGCGAAACTGAGCGGGCCAGCCGAAACATCGTTATCCAAAAGCATATTCGCAATCTTCCGTTTTATCCGGATATTGAAGCGAAAAAGGATTTGCTCCAAGAGGCCTTGGCCACAAAAGTGGAAATAAAAAAATCCGGCGGCACCGGCCAGATTATTATTAAATTTTATTCCGAAGAGGAATTGGAAAGTATTTTTAAGAAAATAGTTGGGTAGGTTGTAGCTTGTAGGTGGTAGAAAATCAAACAAGCTAATTCCTACCAGCTACAAGCTGACCTATTTCCTCATTTTATTTAATGCCGTCCTGATTTTGTTTTTAGCCATAGAGGTTTTGACGTATTCCAGCCAGTCCACGCTCGGCCCTTTGCGGTTTTTGTCGGTGATGATTTCCATAACATCGCCGCTTTTTAATTTATAATTTAAATTCACCATCTGGCCGTTGGCTCTGGCGCCCACATATTGATTGCCCAGAGAAGTATGGACATGGTAGGCGAAGTCAATGGGTGTTGAGCCATCAGGCAAATCAAACACATCGCCTTTGGGGCTGAAGACAAAAATACGGTCCTGAAAAATTTCCATCTTTATGTCTCGTAAAAATTGCTCATTATCTCTGATTTGCTTTTGCCATTCTACTAATTCATTAATCCAGGGCAAGCTTGGTTTGGCGATATCGCCGCGTTCCTTATAATGCCAGTGGGCGGCAATGCCGTATTCGGCCGCCTCATGCATCTTGTCGGTCCTGATTTGAATTTCTATGATTTCGCCGTCCTCGGCAAAAACCGTGGTATGGAGCGACTGATAACCGTTGGGCTTGGGCTGGGCGATATAATCCTTGATGCGGCCGGGCAATGGCTTATATAATTCATGGATGATGCCCAGGACACAATAGCAATCGCTGACCGTCAGGACAACAATCCTTAAAGCGATTAAGTCATAAATTTTTGACAAATCCCGGCCGATCTCGGGCTTTAATAATTTTTTGTATAAACTGTAGACGTGTTTGGTCCGCCCATGCATAGATAGTACTTTAATCGGGATATTTTCTGCCGCTAATTTTCTGCTGATTTTTTTTCTGGTTTTGTTGAGCCGTTTTTCTTTGCTTTTATATTTTTTAGGCAAAATTTGTCCGATCCAATTATACTCATTAGGATAAACATATTTAAAAGCCAGATCTTCCAGTTCGCCTTTGATTTGGCCCATGCCCAGCCGGTCGGCAATGGGCGCGTAAATTTCCAATGATTCGCGGGCAATGCGCAGCCGTTTGTCTGGGGGCAAGGCATCCAAGGTTTTTAAATTATGAAGACGGTCGGCGAATTTAATCAGTACCACTCTGATATCGTCGCTCATGGCCACAAACATTTTTCTTAAATTTTCCGCGTAGCGTTCAATGCCGCGATATTTTATTTTTCCTAATTTGGTAATGCCGTTTACCAGCGTGGCCACTTCTTTGCCAAAATTTTTCTTTATTTCCTCAATCGGAAATTTAGTATCTTCGGGCACATCATGAAGCAGGCCGGCAATAATGGTGGGCAAATCAAGCCGTATCTCGGCTAGTTTTTGGGCCACGGCCAAAGAATGAAAAATATATGGCTCGCCCGAGGCGCGTCGTTGCCCGCGGTGCGCTTCCTCGGCAAAATCATAAGCCAATCTAACCATATCCAAATCATTTTCCGAATAGTTTTCTTTGATGGTTTGAATTAGTTTTTCAAATTCTTTTTGCGGCGTGGTTGATTCCATGTTTTGAGGGTATTATAGGATAATTTGCATTTTAAATCAAAAAACGGGCGATTAGCCCAGTCTAAAGTAATGCCGATAGTTAAAAGTCGCATCATAAATTGTAAGTACCAAATTCAAAATTACAAATAACAAATAAATTACAATGACCAAAATTCAAAGTATTATTTTGAAAATTTGAAAATTGAGATTTATTTGGAACTTGGTGCTTTGGATTTGTAATTTTTAATTTCTACAACCTACAAGCTACCAGCTACAACCTAACCCCCGCATTCCTTATTACTGCACTTTAAATTGCCCTTTTTGTCTTCGGTCATGGGATAGCCGCAATCCGGACATTTTTCGCCGGTGGGTTTGCCCCAAAAAGCAAAATCGCACTTGGGATATTGGTCACAGCCGTAAAATATTCCCTTGCGGCTTCTTTTTGTTACCACTTTGCCGGTTTTGCATTTTGGGCAAGCCAAATTTAAATCCTCGACCGCTTCTTTTTTAATATATTTGCAATCGGGATATTTTGAACAGCCTTTGAACGGGCCATATCGCCCCTGCCGCATGACTAAATTCGCTCCGCACTCCGGACATTTCTCCGCCAAAATTTTCGGCTCCTCTTTAGCGACCAGCTCGCCATTGCCATTGATTTTTTTGGTATTTTTGCAGGCGGGATAATTTGAGCAAGCCAGGAATCTGCCGAAGCGCCCTACTTTGATTATCATTTCACAGCCGCATTTTTCGCATTTTTTATCGGTTTTTTCTTCGGTGATTTCTTTTTTGTTTAATTCTTTTTCTTTAGCCATAAGATTTTTATTAAAAGGTTCATAAAATTCTTTTAGAATTTCTTGCCATTTTTGCTTGCCTTCGGCGATTTCATCCAAGTCATTTTCCATTTTGGCGGTAAAATTATAATCAACAATATTTTGGAAATGTTCCATCAAAAGGTCATTAACGATAAAAGCGATATCAGTCGGCTTGAGCCGTTTGTTTTCCGCTCTTTGGGCATAGCCCCGCTCAATAACCGTCGCAATAGTGGGTGCGTAAGTAGAGGGCCGGCCGATGCCCTTTTCTTCTAAAATTTTTACTATACCCGCATCCGAATAACGCGCGGGCGGCTGGGTGAATTTTTGCGTGGGGTTTATTTTCAGGCATTTAACGTCCTCGTCTTTTTCCAGGGCCGGCAAAATTTCTTCTTTGGCGGCCGAAGGATAAATTTTTAGGAAGCCGTCAAATTTTATGATTTGGCCGCTGATTTTGAAGGTGTATTTATCCAGCACTTTTCCTAAAGTGCTGGATTTGTCGTCTTTGGTATTAATATCAACCGAAGTCGCGTCAAGGCGCGCCGGACTCATTTGGCTCGCCACCGCCCTTTGCCAGATTAATTGATATAGTCGAAATTGGTTTTTGTTTAAAATTTCTTTTAATCGTTCGGGCGCCCGATTGGCTTCGGTCGGCCTGATGGCTTCATGGGCTTCTTGCGCGCCCTTGCTTTTGGTTTTAAAATTTTTAGTTTCTAAATAATTATTGCCCATGGTGTTTTTGATATAATCAGCCGCTTCGCCGATAAATTTTTGCGACAAATTCAAGGAGTCAGTCCTCATATAAGTAATCAAACCAACCGAGTCATCGCCGCCCAGATCAATACCTTCATAAAGCTGCTGGGCGAGCATCATGGTTTGCTTGGCGGAAAATCCCAAGCGCCTATTGGCTTCCTGTTGCAGGGTTGAGGTTGTAAATGGCGGCAAAGGATGGCGGCTAACCTCTTTTTTAATAATGTCAGCCACATAATAATTCTGCTTGGCTAAAATATATAAAAGATTATCCGCTTCTTTTTTGGACTTAATTTCCAATTTATCTAATGTTTTGCCGTTTATTTTTTGGAGCTTGGCCGTGAATTTTTCATTTTGTTTTGTTTGAAAATCGCCAAGGATTTCCCAATACTCTTCAATTTTAAAATTTTGGATTTCCCGCTCTTTTTCTACGATTAAGCGGACAACCACGGACTGGACGCGGCCGGCCGAAAGCCCGCGCGCCACCTTTTTCCATAAGAACGGTGAAAGTTTATAGCCGACCAGTCGGTCCAAAATTCTTCGGGCTTGCTGGGCGTCAACCAAATCAAGATCAATCTGGCGGGGATTTTTCAAGGCCTCGCTGATCGCTTCCTTGGTGATTTCATGGAAAGTGATTCTCTTGGTCTTGCCAATCGGGGTTTTAAATATTTGGGCCAAATGCCAGGCAATGGCCTCGCCTTCGCGGTCTTCGTCAGTGGCAAAGTAAATTAAATCGGCTTTTTCGGCCAATTTTTTTAATTCGGAAACCCGTTTTTTTGCCCTGGTGGGTATGACATAAGTCGGCTCAAAATCGTGTTCCAGGTCAACACCCATCTTGCTCGTCGGCAAATCCCGGACATGGCCAAAAGATGATTCAACTTTGAAATCATTATTTAAAAATTTTGAAATTGTTTTGGCTTTGGTCGGGGACTCTACGATTACCAGCTTTTTTGCCATAGTTAATAAATATGATTAATAAACTTTTTAAAAATTTTGAATTTTACAATTTTGAATTTTGAAATAATGTTTTAATTTTGAATTTTTAAAACATTAAATCATTCAAAATTATTTCAAAATTGGAAATTCAAAATTCAAA
This sequence comes from uncultured Gammaproteobacteria bacterium, assembly GCA_964365895.1. Lineage (GTDB taxonomy): Bacteria > Patescibacteriota > Patescibacteriia > 2-01-FULL-39-33 > 2-01-FULL-39-33 > JBAZQS01. Next base: position 1,085 of record CAYIRS010000027.1, on the reverse strand, counting down.
ATTTGCCATCGGTCATTGATTATTTTGATATTTGAAATTATTTTGCGAGGATATAGTTCTTCCCCCCAAGATCCTTTATCGCCCCTCTTATTTCTAAAAGAGTCAGGGCGCTTGAGAGAGCATTAATTTTAAGTTTACTAAATTGGCTTATTTTGTCAATATGAATCGGCTCCTTGGATAATATTTTTAAAATAATTTCTTCCTCGGCGGTCTCGGCCCTGGCTTGATTTTCGCTTTCCGCTCCTATAATTTGTTTTAGATTTAATTCTTCTAAAATATCGCTGGCATTAATGACCAGCTTCGCGCCCTGCTTGATTAAATTATTAGTGCCTTGGGAATTTTTATTGTAAATACTGCCGGGCACGGCAAAAACCTCCCGATTTTGGTCCAGAGCGTATTTAGCGGTTATTAATGAGCCCGAGCTTTCTTTGGCTTCTATGACCAAAGTCCCCAAAGACAGCCCGGAAATAATTCGGTTTCTTAAAGGAAAATTTTGTTTGGCCGGAATGGCGCCGATGGGATATTCGGAAATAACGGCGCCGTTGTTTTCTATGATTTTTTTAGCTAAATACCGATTGGTAGAAGGATAAATGCTTTGCCAATCGGCGCCCGAGCCCAAGATAGCGGTCGTGAGCCCGTTGTTTTCCAGACAGGCCTCGTGGGCAAGGGCGTCTATGCCCAAGGCCAAGCCGGAAACAATAGTAATTTTTTGGCGCGATAAATCGGCGACAATTTCCGAGACGGATTGTTTGCCGTAAATGGAAAATTTTCTTGTGCCCACCACGGCCAGGCAAAAATTTTGCAGGCCGTTTAAAGAGCCGTGATAATATAATAAGGCGGGCGGGTCAAAAATTTGTTTTAAGAGAGTCGGATAATCTTCATCAATAAATAGGCACGCTTTTAAATTTTCCTTTTCCAATTTTTCTAATTCCTGGTCCGGATTTATCTGGCTTCGGGCAATGATAATTTCATGAGCCAACTTTTCTTCAAAGCCCGCGTCCATTAAAGCCAGCAAATCGGCGCGCCAGGCGCTTTCTAAACTATTGAAGCGTTTAATTAGTTTTTGAAAGCGAGTCGCGCCGATA
>CAYIRS010000026.1:0-7197 GCA_964365895.1 uncultured Gammaproteobacteria bacterium | reverse complement strand
TTTTTTTCCCAATATTTCTGCCATTTTGGCTCAATTTCCGATGGATTATATTTTTTATGTTCAAGCATACTTTTGATTAATTGTCTTAATTTTAGCATAAATGGCAATTTTTTTCAATTTGCCGGCTAATTTTAGAAATCTCTTGACTTCTATTATTAACAGTCATAATATGCCATGTTATAATTAACACTAGTTCATTAACGGTCGAAACGGAGGGCGCCTCAATGAACTCTATTAAAATCCAAAAATATTGTAAATTCTTACGGGAAAAAGGGATATGCGCCTTCTCGGGTCATCATTGTAACTTAATTGATGATCCTGAAGGACAAAAAATCTGTGAAGGAATTACCAAAGAATTGAATCCGCAATCCGGCGGCAATGGTAATTGCCGCGAAAAACCAAGGTTTGCCGATGAAAACAAAGCGGATGAAGAATTAGCCGCTTTTTACAAAAATCACGGCCTACCCATTCCCAATGACCTAAAACCAAAAAATCGCGAAAACCTAAAACCCGCTGTCCGATGAACGGGTTTTTAAATTTGATTTTAGACCTCACCCGGTCCTGGGCAGAGCTGAAAGCTCCTTATGGTCGCTTTCATCTACTCTCGCTCCGCTCGCTCCTGCCCGTCGATTACGACCCCTCTCCTTTAGACAAGGAGAGGGGGGATTTAGACCTCACCCGGTCCTGGGCAGCGCCGGTTGCTCCCGGGGTCGTAACCGTCGGCATTCGCGTTCGCCCTTTGGGGGCTCCGCTCATTGCTGCCCGTCTGATTACAGACCCCTCTCCTTTAGACAAGGAGAGGGGGGACTCAGAGAGGACTCCTCCAGACGAGAGGGGGGATTAGACCTCCCCCACCCCCCCAGACGAGGAGGGGGAAAATACAAAAATTTGAAAACTAATTTCTGATGATTTTTTTCAAATACTGGCCCGTATAACTCTTGGCCATCTTGGCCACCTCCATTGGCGTGCCTTCGGCCACTAAATAGCCGCCTTTATCGCCGCCTTCGGGCCCCAAATCAATAATCCAATCAGCCGATTTAATGACATCCAAATTATGCTCAATGATTAAAACCGAATTGTTTTTGTCGGCTAATTTATGCAAAACCTGAAGCAAGCGGTTTATATCGTCAAAATGCAGACCGGTCGTGGGCTCGTCTAAAATATAAAGCGTCTTGCCAGTCGGCCTTCTGGATAATTCGGTCGCCAATTTCACTCTTTGCGCTTCGCCGCCGGAAAGCGTGGTCGCGCTCTGGCCTAATCGCAAATAACCCAAACCGACTTCCTCTAAAATATTCAATTTATCAACAATGGCCTGGTCTGATTCAAAAAATTGTTTGGCCTCGCTCACGGTCATCGCTAAAACGTCGGCAATATTTTTTTCTTTATAATGAATTTCCAATGCCTTATGATTATACCTTTTGCCGTGGCATTCTTCGCATTCCACATAAACATCAGGCAAAAATTGCATTTCAATTTTTAACAGGCCGTCGCCCGAGCAGGACTCACAGCGCCCGCCGCCCTTGACATTAAAACTGAAATGCCCCTGATTAAAGCCGCGCATCTTGCTTTCCGGGAGCGAGGCGTATAAATCGCGAATGTAAGTGAAGACGCCGGTATAGGTGGCCGGATTGGAACGCGGCGTCCGGCCGATGGGCGACTGGTCAATATTTATGACTTTATCTAAATTTTCCAAGCCCTTAATTTCCTTATGCTTGCCCGGCAGTTCCTTAGCGCGATAAAATTTATTGGCCAGGGCCTTGGCTAAAATCTCGGCCATTAAAGTTGATTTGCCCGAGCCGGAGACGCCGGTGACGCAAACCAATTTGCCCAAGGGAATTTTGACATTAATATTTTTTAAATTAAATTCTTGGGCGCCGATGATTTCTATATGCTTGCCATTGCCTCGGCGAAAGGCCTTGGGCATTTCTATTTTTTTCAAACCGGATAAATATTGGCCGGTAATGGATTTCTTGTGCTTCTTAATCTCTGGAAATGTTCCCTCGGCCACCACCTCGCCGCCGTAAGAGCCGGCGCCCGGCCCAATGTCAATCAGCCAATCGGCCGCGGCCATCATTTGCTCGTCGTGTTCCACCACTAAAATCGAATTGCCCTTATCGCGCAATTTTTTTAAGGTGTCTATCAGCTTGCCGGTGTCGCGCGCGTGCAGGCCGATAGAGGGCTCATCTAAAATATAAATTACCGATTCCAGGCCCGAGCCGATTTGCGTGGCTAAACGAATCCGCTGGGCTTCGCCGCCGGCCAAAGTATTGGCGCCGCGGCTTAAGGTAAGGTAGTTGAGCCCGACATTCTGTAAAAATCCCAAACGTTTGTTTGTTTCCCTGATGATTTGCTTGGAGATTTTTGCTTCACGCGATGAGGCCGGCCATTTTTTATTTAAATTATTAAAAAAATCCACCGCTTTATCAATCGCCAAATCAGTTACCTCGGCAATGGACAAATTATCAACGGTCACGGCCAAGCTTTCCGGCTTCAGCCGTTTGCCGCCGCAAGAGGGGCAAGTGGAAACCCGCATATATTCTTCTAATGTTTTCTGCAGATATTCTGATTTGGTTTCCTTATGTTTATTTTTTAAAAATTTTATTACGCCTTCAAAAACCATTTTTTTGCCGTCAACCGCATATTCTTCATCGCCCGCGCCGTTGAAAATAATTTCCATCACCCTTTCCGGCAAATCACCAACCGGGACGTTTAAATCAAATTGGTATTTTTTAGCCACCTGCTCCAATAATTTCAGGTTGGAATTCTGCGAGGCGAAATTCCGCGACCAGGGCTTAATCGCGCCTTCGGCCAAAGTCAATTTTTTATTGGGCATAATCAAATCCGGGTCAATGACTAATTTAATGCCCAAGCCGCGGCAAGCCGGACAGGCGCCGAAAGAAGAATTAAAAGAAAAACTATACGGCTCAATTTCCGGCAAATTCAGGCCGCACCCATTGCAGACATAATTAAGATTAAAATGAATGTCCTGATCTTTATCGGGCAGATAAAGATGAATAAAACCATTGCCCAAGTCCAAAGCCGAATTCAAACTTTTTTGCAGCCGCTGAAGCAGGAAATCGCCCGCTAATTTTTCTTTGATTTCCGAAGAAATTATAATATTATCAATTAAAATTTCTATGGTATGGCTGATGTTTTTATCAAGCTGGAGCGGCCGGGCCTCGTCAATATTATAAAAACTGCCGTCAATCCGCAACAGCTCATAATTGGCTTTGTGAATTGACTCAATCTGCTGGGTATGCGAGCCCTTTTTATTAAAAACAACCGGCGCCAGAATCTGAAGCCGGGTGTCCAAAGGCAAATCAATAATTTTTTCTAAAATCTGGCCGGGGGTCTGCTTGGAAATTTCCTGGCCGCACCCTGGGCAGTGAACCACGCCCACCTTGGCATAAAGCAATCTTAAATAATCATAAATTTCCGTAATCGTGCCGACGGTGGAGCGCGGATTGATGGCCGCGGATTTTTGCTCAATGGCGATGGTCGGCGACAAGCCCTCAATACTGTCCACATCCGGCTTGTCCATCAAATCCAAAAATTGCTTGGCATAGGAGGATAAGCTTTCCGCGTACCGGCGCTGTCCTTCGGCGTAAATCGTGTCAAAGGCCAAAGACGACTTGCCCGAGCCGGAAAGGCCGGTAATCACCACGAGTTTATATTTGGGAATATCAACATTGATTCCCTTTAAATTATTTACCCGCGCGCCCCTGATGGAAATTTTATCTAACATAGAGATAAAATTGAGTGGTTAATGAATTTTAACCGGAGACAACCTAACCGACTAAAATTTAAACAAGGTTTATTATATAACTATTATCTGGGGCTGTCAATGAAAGAGTAGAATAATTTAAAAACCCCGCTTTTGGGGCGGGGATTATCAATTAATTTTTTAAGCTAATCCATATCTGGCAATATTCTCATCAGCAATTTTCTGAATTTTAGCGATTTCTAATTTGCCTTCGGGCGACTTGAATAAATGCTTAAATCTTTTTTGAACTTTTAAAAATTCTTCCACCGGCACCTTCTTAGTAATTTTTTGCGTCTTTTCTAATTTGCCATTTATGTATTCTACAATGGGATAAAAGCCGGATTGGACGGCTAATTGCGCCACGCCCATGGTTTGATTTGGTTCAATGCCCCAGCCCGGAACACAGGGCGTATAAATCTGCAAATATTTCGGTCCCTTGATGGTCAGGGCTTTTTTTACTTTGGTGGTAATATCAACGAGATAGCCGGTGGTGGCCGTGGCCACATAGGGCAAGCCGTGAGCTAAAGCAATTTTTATCATATCTTTTTTCATTTGCTGCGCGCCCATAGATTCTTTACCGGGCGGAGTAGTGGTTGTATTAGCATCCAAAGGCGTGGAACCGCTCGATTGATAGCCGGTATTTTGATAGGCCTCATTATCAAAACAAATATACAATGAATTTTCTCCTCTCTCCCACATGCCGGAAATATGGCCCAAACCAATATCAAAAGTGGCGCCATCGCCGCCAAAGACCAAGACATTTATTTTATCGGCCAAGCCCTTGACTTTAAGCGCCGCCAAAATTCCCGAGGCGATTGAGGACGGATTTTCAAACAAGCTATGTATCCACGGGACATTAAAAGCCGTGTTAGGATATTGAGTGGTCGTTACTTCACTGCAACCGGTGGCATTGGTGACAATTATATCTTTTCCGGCCGCGTCTAAAACCAAGCGATAGGCGATAATCATGCCGCAGCCGGCGCAAGCGCTGTGGCCGGAATTGAGGAGGTGAGATGTTGGCGATTTATATTTTTTAAGTTGTTGGGACATATATAAATTTTGAAAATTTTTAATTCTCCACTTCAATTTTAAGCCGAAGTGGGAAGAGCGGGCGATTGATGGATTTTTTTCATAACTTTTTTAAAGCATCGGTCGCAATAACCATGAGTCACTTCTTCATTATTGGAAATCTGTTTCTTAACCCATTTTCCATCAACATAAACCATCTTACAGACACAACATTGCCTTGTCATAACACGCCTCCCTGTGAATAAAGTGCTTAGAGATGGTTACAAAACTATTTACTTACAAAAACCAATTTATCTTTAGTTTTTTTTATATCAAAAAAAACCTTTTTAATCATTTCTTTGGTTATATCCCGCCCGCCCAAACCAAGCACATAGCTGACAATTTTTTTCTTATCGCCAAGGACGCGGCGCATTTCCGTGGCTAAAATTCCCTCCGTGCCCAAGGAAATTGATTTATCTATTACGGCGATATTTTTTGCTTTTTCTATAATTTTTATAATTTCCGCGTCAGGAAACGGCCGAAAGGAAACTATCTTTAAAATTCCAATTTTACTTTCTTGTTTTTGTGTTTTTGTGTTTTCTTGATTTATTTCATCAGCCGCTTCTTTCATGGTGCCGATGACCGAGCCCATGGCCACCAGAACCGTGTCCGCGTTCTTATCGCCATAATATTCTATCACCTCTAATTTCCGGCCGAATATTTCTTTAAACTTTTTCATTTCTTTTTTCATCGTCTTAAGGGAAGCAACCACATCATCATGCAAGTCCTTTCTGATTTCAAAATAATAATCCGGAGTCGCGAGCGCGCCAAAAGTGAGGGGATTATTAACATCTAATTTTTCCCTGGGATTATAGGGCGGTAAAAATTTGGCAATTTTTTTTTCATCTTCAATTTCCACCGGTTCAATGACGTGAGTCAGAATATAGCCGTCCAAATTCACGATTACCGGCAGCATTAATTGCTCGGCGACTTTATAGGCCAAGATATGGAGGTCGCAAACTTCCTGATTATTTTCGCCGAACCACATCAGCCAGCCGGCATCACGCACCGTCATTACGTCTTGGCAATCGTTCCAAATATTGATTGGCGACGAGACCGCGCGATTGGCGTCGGTTAACACCACGGGCAAGCGCATGCCCGCGATATTATAAATAACTTCAGTCATTAATAATAGACCCTGCGAAGAGGTCGCGGTGTAAACCCTGACGCCGGTGGCCGACGCGCCCTCCACGATTGAGGCGGCGGCAAATTCACTCTCGGCCCGAACATATTCAAAATCGGCTTCACCGTCGGCTTTCATTTTTGCCAATTCTTCAACAATGTGGGTTTGCGGGGTAATGGGATAAGCCGATATGACACCGGGCTTACACGCTTTAATTGTCTCGGCAATCGCCCGACTGCCTTCTATTATTTTTTTCATACTATTAAATGTTTTAACCTCAATAAGTTATAATATAGTACCTTCTTTTTTTGCTTTTTTAAATAAACGATTAAAATCTTCCCGCGGTATAATTGAACACGATTCTCCCCATGTCCATTTATTTTTCTTTATCCCGTTTTTCCCAACCATATAATATCCTATTCTATATTCAATGTCGCCGACTTTCAGTTTCTTGTGGCTGACTGGCCGAATAATTCTCTCTCTTTTAAAACGCTCAACTATAAAAATTTTTTCGCTCAAATTATGCTGGACCATAAAAGTCCACGCCTCTTTTAAATTACCATATTTCCCCTTCCTGTTAATATCGGGAAACCATCTTAAATATTTATCTTTTTTTGTTTCTTGATATTTTTCGAGTGTATTTTGAAAATTTTCTTTTCTTCTTTTTATAAAACCGATTGCCGATTCCATATTTATTAATTTAAATTATAAAATTTTATCCAAATCAGCAATTATTCCCCTCCTTTCCAAGTGCCTGCCCCGCGAATGCGGGGAGGGTTTAGGGGTGGTTTGCCGTTGATTTCCGATTGAATATCTCTTGGCTTATCAGATCCAAAACCCCACTCATATTATCTTTAATGTCGGTATTACCAACTCTAATGACTTTTATTCCCTGCGACTCAATAAATTTCTGTCTTTTATTATCATATTTTTCTGATTCTTCGTCAAAGAAATGATTTGCCCCATCAACTTCAATTACTAATTTTAATTCCGGGCAATAAAAATCAACAATAAATCTGCCGATACCGTGCTGTCTTCTGAATTTACAATTATGTAATTGGCTATTTTTTAACTTTGACCATAAAATAATTTCATGAGGCGTCATTTTATGGCGTAGGCCATTCCTTAATTCTTTTTGTGAATATCTGTTAAAAATTTTAGACATCGGCAAACCCCTCCTTAATCCTCCCCTTGGTAAGGGGAGGAAAATAAAAAAATTTATTTCAATTCAATTCCTTCAATT
>CAYIRS010000025.1:0-7424 GCA_964365895.1 uncultured Gammaproteobacteria bacterium | reverse complement strand
ACAACCAACAACTTTGGCAAGCCGCTTTGGGCGAGCTTGAATTGCTTTTATCTAAGGCGAATTTTACCACTTGGTTTAAAAACACCGCCATTATCGCTTTTGAGAACGAAAGGGTTGTTTTGGCCGTACCCAACGGCTTTACCAAGGCCTGGCTGGAAAAAAAATATCATCAAACAATTTTAAAAGCGCTTCGCAATGTCGCGGCTAATAATCGGGTAAGAGAAATTGAATATAAAATTAAGACGCCGTCTCAACAACCACCGCTATCGCCACAAATTGCTCCGGAAGGCGCGAATAATATAGAAAGTGGACCTGATTTAAATGCGGAAAAAATTAACAAGACGTTTGTTGACGCGCCCATGAGCAATAACGGCTTTGGTCTTAATTTGAAATATACCTTTTCTAATTTTATTGTCGGTAAAAATAACGAGTTAGCCCACGCGGCGTCTTTAGCGGTCGCAAAAAATCCAGGCAGCGCCTATAATCCCCTTTTTATTTATGGCGGCGTTGGTTTGGGAAAAACCCATTTACTTCAGGCCATTGGCCACAAAATTATGGCGAATAATCCAAGGGCTAGGGTTTTATATGTTTCCTGCGAAAAATTTACCAATGATTATATCGCCGCGGTCCAAAATGGCAAGGCCAATGAGTTTGAAAAAAAATACCGCTCAGTTGATGTTTTATTGGTGGACGATATTCAATTTATTTCTGGCAAAGAACGGACCCAGGAGGCCTTTTTTCATACTTTTAATGAACTGCATCAACAAAATAAACAGGTGGTTATTTCATCTGATCGCCCGCCCAAGGCCATTGCCACCCTTGAACACCGCTTGGTTTCCCGTTTTGAGTGGGGGATGATTGCCGATATTTCCACCCCGGATTTAGAAACAAAAATTGCCATTATTGAGGCCAAGGCCAAGGAAAAAAATTACCCCTTAGAGCCGGAGATTACTAATTATTTAGCCAATGTCATTCATAATAATATTAGGGAGTTAGAGGGTGCCTTAAATAGAATTATCGCCCATAGCCAGCTGCAAAATAAAAAACTTAATTTAGAAGAAATAAAACAAGTCACGGCCTCAATTACCACCAATGCCCTGAAAAGATCACTAACGCCAAAACACATTATTAATGTGGTGGCGGAATATTATGATATTGAAATAGATGACATTCTTGGCGCTTGCCGCAAAAAAAGCTTGGCCGAACCGCGCCAAATCATAATGTTTATTATGCGGGAGGAAATGAAGGCCTCTTACCCCACTATTGGCCAAGAGCTCGGCGGCCGCGACCATACCACCGCCATTCACGCTTATGAAAAAATCAATAGAAACTTAAAATCCGACGACAAGCTTCGCCAAGACGTAAATGTGATAAAACAGCGACTATACGCCTCGCAAAATTAACCATATGGAGTAAAATTTTTCTGTAAAAACCCTGGCCACCCCCCCTACTCCACGGGGTTAACGTGGGGGAAAATAGTGGATAGGCCTAATAATTATTGAGTTAAAATATTAATAAATTATCTTAAATCTTGTGGTTAAATATTAATAAATTAATTAATAAGTGGTTGATAATTTTATAACCATAGTGGATAATTTTTTACTCTTTTAAAAATTAAAGGTTATAAACAAATAAAAAACAACTTAATCACGGCTTTATGGTTAGTTATAAGACCAACACCCAAAAACCATTAAACCATTTTTTACTTAAATTTAAATAAAAAACCAATAATATTTAACTTATTCACTTTTATATTATTATGACTATCATTTAATATATTAAATATAAATAATAATTAATAATATGAAAATTTCCTGCACCCAAGAAAATTTAAATCAAGGTTTAATGGTGGTTAGCCACATTGCCAATAAAAACGCCAACCTACCCATACTGGCCAACGCCTTAATTAAAGTAGAGGATAAAATTTTAACCCTTTCCGCCACTAATTTAGAAATTGGCGTTACCATCCAACTGCGAAGTAAAGTGGAAGATGGCGGCGAATTTACGGTTGACGGCCGCCTCCTAACAAACTACATCTCTCTTTTACCTAAAGAAAGAATTGACATTGAATTAGAAGGGGATAATTTAAAAATTGAATGTCAAAAACAAAAAACCAAAATTAAGGGCCAGCCCGCCTCCGACTTTCCTTTAATACCAAAAATTAAAAAAGAAAAGCCGTGTATTGTAAATAGCAGGGATTTTAAAGAGGCGATATTGGTGGTGTCATTCGCGGTTTCTACTTCAGAAACAAGGCCGGAAATTTCCGGGGTGTTTATGGGATTTGATAATGAAAATTTGGTTTTAGCCGCCACCGATAGCTATCGATTGGCTGAAAAAAAATTAAAACTAGCCGAGGGCAATAAAGAAGAAAGAAAAATAATTATTCCCGTTAAAACCCTACAAGAGCTCTTCCGTATTTTGGGGGTATTTAAAGACGACGAATCAATAGAAGAGACGGGCAACATTGAAATTTATTTAACGGAAAATCAAATTATGTTTTCTTATAATGGGGTGGACTTGATTTCTCGCTTAATTGAGGGCCAATATCCTGATTATACGCAAATTATACCAACAAATTTTAAGACCCAGATTGTGGCCAATAATTTGGATTTAATAAAAGCGGTTAAAACCTCAAGTTTATTTACCAAAAGCGGTATCTATGACGTAAAATTGGACTTTAACGGTGATAATAAAGAAATTGTTATTACCTCTTCTTCCGCTCAAACCGGCGAAAACACATCTATAGTTGAGGCGGACATAATTGGCGAGTCCAATAGTATTGTTTTAAATTATCATTATTTATTAGATGGGTTGCAGAATATTGGCTCGGAACAAGCCGTGATTGAGATAAATGACGGCAACAGCCCCTGTGTTTTAAAGCCAAAAGGTAAAGATGATTATGTTTATATAATTATGCCGATAAAGCAGTAATTAGCTGGTAGCTTGTAGCTGGTAGAAAGTTAAAATTCAAATTTAAAAACACCCCCAGTAAAATGAGAGTGTTTTTAGGTTAGATTAAAAAGTTTTATTTCACGATAACTTTTAATTCCTCGGTTTTATATTTTTTGCCGTTCTGGTCAAAAATATTGCCATAGACGATATATGAGCCGGCTTCTGGTTTTTTATCCCACACCAATAAGATATTGGCGCTTGAGGGCTCAAGATAATTTATAAATTGTTCTACATTTGAACCAGCGCCCTGTTTGATAAAATAAAAATCAATTTTTTTAATTTGCGGCCAATTATTTAAACTGGCATTAAGTTTGGCCGGGAAGCTGATCGTAGAATTATTAGGCGAAAGCCAGTTTAGGGTTGGTACTGGTTTTTGGGCCAATAAAACATTAATTTCCACTGATTGGGATTTGGTATTTTCCAAATCATCTTTTACTTTAACCGTCAGAGCGTGGTAGCCATTGTCTAAATCTGACAAGTCCAGATTGGCATCGCCCATATCGGTTTTGGCGGTGATTAATTTATTATCAAGATAATATTCTATTTTTTTTATGCCGCGCGGCGCCGAGGCCGTAATTTCTATGACTAAAAATTGGTCTTTAATGGTTTGATTGGGCAAGGGCGTAATAATAATTAATTTTGGCTGGTCTTTTTCTAAATGAATGTCGTCAAATTCCGTGGGGATTAGCTGATTGCCGTTAGGATTAATCCCCTGCTCTTTGGCCCATCTTAAGGCCGATAATTCCCAACTATTAAATTGCGGGTCATCGGCTGGATTTTTTGGCGGCTCGCCCCGCGGGTCGTCTTTGTTAATATAATATAAAATATCATGAACTTCTTTAGTGGCAATTTCTTTAAGGGTTGAGTCCGGCGTATATTGGGTCGCTAGCTTGCCGGACATGGTGTCTATTTTTATTTTTGTTTCCGGCGTCAGTTGGCCGTCTAAAATTGGTTTGCCCGTGATGATGGTTTGGGGTTTGGTAAATTGCTCGGGCGGCGTATCTCGCAAGGCCTCCCGCATATACTGATTCCAAATCGGGGCCGCAATAATTGAGCCGTCCGCCCCCTTTTTCATTTCCCGATTATTATTATTTCCTACCCAGACGCCGGTAACTAAACTGGGGGTATAGCCGATGGTCCAAGCGTCGCGATAGTCATTGGTGGTGCCGGTTTTAGCCGCGACCGGCCGATCCGGCAAAGTTAATTTTCCCCCTTTGCCAAAAACATAAGCCCTGGCGTCGTCGTCGGATAGAATATCAGTGGTCAGCCGGGCAATTTCCGGCTCGACCACCCTTTTATTTTTATCCGTGTATTCATATAAGACGCGGCCGTCCCTATCTTCAATTTTTAAGATGGGATTAATTTCATGTTTAATGCCCTCTTGAGCAAAAACGCCGAAAGCGGATGTATGCTCCAATAACTTCACTTCACCGCCGCCCAAGACCAGGGATAAGCCAAATCGGCTCCGGTCTTTTAGAGTGGTATAACCAAACTCGTCCGCCAAATCTAAAACATTATTAATGCCGGCTAGATAGGTGGTTTTAACCGCCGGTATGTTTAACGAGCCGGCCAGCGCCTGTCTTATAGTAACCGGGCCGTATTCTTTAGGATTATAATTATGCGGTTCATATTTATTGCTGCCCGTGGTATCAAAATTAGTGACGGCATCATATAAAACCGTATTCGGCGTATAGCCCCTGATAAAAGCGGCCGTATAAACAACGGGCTTGAAGGACGAACCCGGCTGTCTTGGCCTTAAAGCCACATTAACTTGTCCGTCTATATTTTGATTAAAATAATCAGCCGAACCGACCAGGGCTAATATCTGCCCGGTTTTCGGGTCAAGAGAGACCAAGGAAGCGTTGGTAAAATCATATTTTTTGCTATTTAAGTCAACTCCGTCTTTGACCGCTTTTTCCGCGATTTTCTGCTTGTCTAAATCCAAAGTGGTATAAACCTTAAGGCCTTCTTGGGTGATAAAATCCTCGCCATATTTTTCCGATAATAATTCTTTAACATACATCACGAAGTGGGGCGCGATAATGGATTCTCGCAAGGGCTTAAAAATTATTTTTTCTTGTTTGGCTTTTTCCGCCTCGGCCCGGGAAATGTAGCCCAGCTCGGTCATGGAGTCCAAAATATATTTTTGCCTTTCAATCAGCTTGTCTAAATTGTTGCCATAGGGCGAATAATAAGTGGGACGTTGGGGCATGGCGGCTAAAATCGCGCCCTCGGCCACAGTTAAATCCTTGGCTGACTTGCCAAAAAACGATTGGGCGGCGGCTTCAATGCCGTAAATTACCGACCCATAAGGGATTTCATTAAAATACATTTGCAGGATTTGGTCTTTCTTAAATCTTTTTTCTAATTGATAAGAAAGGATAATTTCTTTGAATTTGCGGGTATAGGTTTTTTCCTTGGTTAAGATCGCGTTTTTAACAAATTGCTGGGTTAAGGTGGAGCCGCCCGCCCGACTGCCCGTGAAGATGTTTTTGAGCAGGGAGCGGACAATGCCCGTCCAACTAAAGCCCTGATGTTTATAAAAATTCCGGTCTTCGGCGGTCAGGGTCGCTTTTTGAACATAATCCGGAATATCGTTTAAATTAATCAGAGTTCTTTTTATATTGCCATGAATGTCATATAAAACGGTTTTGCCGGTTCGGTCATAGATTTTTGTGCTCAAGGTTATGGCGCGATTAATCACGCCGTCCGGATTGGGCAAATCGCGGGAAACCCAAGCCAACATGGCCACGGTAAAAATAGCGCCCAATAAAATAAAGAAAACCGTCAAGGGCGCTAAAACGCCCAAGAGCTTTCTCGTTAGTCCTTTTTTATGGCGCCGTGAGTTTGGATATCTATGGCTGGGGTTGAAATTGCCCGCGGTTTTTTTATGGCCGGCGCCAAAACTTCTTCGGCCAAGATGAGTGGGGCGCCGCCAGTCCTGCCCGGACTGGCCCTTCCTTAATAAATGGGGTATGGTCATTTTATTTTAATAATTTTGAATTTTGGAATTTTGAATTTTGAAAGATACTGGATTTATTTTTTCAATGACATAAGAGCGAGAGAACTGGCCGCGCAAATCGCGACCGCTAAAGCATCGGCCGCGTCATCCGGCTTAGGCGCCTCTTTCAGGTTAAGAATTATTTTTACCATTTGCTGGACCTGTCCCTTTTCCGCTCGGCCATAGCCGGTAACCGCCTGCTTAACCTGTAAAGGCGTAAATTCCGTAATAGGCAGTTTATTTTTTATTATGGTTAAAATAATCACCCCCCTGGCCTGGCCGACCGCGATTCCGGTTTTGATATTTTTACAAAAAAATAATTCTTCAACCGCGGCAAAATTCGGCTTGTATTTTTTTATAATTTTATCTAATCGGCTGGCAATTTGTTTTAGGCGCTCGGCCGGAGCGGTTTCTTTTTTGGTTTTTATTGAGCCGTAATCAATGATTTTTAATTTGCCATTTTTTTGGGCGATCAGGCCGAAGCCGACATCGGCCAAGCCGGGGTCCACGCCAAGAAAAATTTGTTTTTTACCAGCGGGCATTGGTGTAAATATTATTAATATCGTCTAATTCATCTAAGGCCAGATATAGTTTTTCTATTTTTTCCCGCGTTTCCGGATGATTGATTTTTAAATCGTTTTTAGCGATATAAGTCAGGCCCGACTCTTTAATATTTAGACCTAACGCCTTTAAGTTTTGTTCTACTTTTTGCCGGTTTTCGGTTTGGGTGTAAATTTCCCATTCGCCATTATTTTTTTCAATGTCTTCGGCGCCGGCATCAATTATTTTTAATTCCAATTCATCCGAAATTTTGTCATTGGGCGGTTCTAAACTAATAGTAATTATGCCTTTTCTATTAAATAGCCGCAAAACACCATTGGAACTGCCTAACCGCCCGGTGTTTTTATTTAAGACCGCTTTTAAATTTGCCACCAGGCGATTTTTATTATCCGTGATCGCTTCGGCGATAAAAACGCTGCCGGCCGGGCCGATTATCTCATAGGCCACCTCTTCCAGGGCATTGGCTCCGGTCAAATCGCCGCCGCCCCTTTTTATGGCCCGTTCAATATTGTCTTTTGGCATATTGGCCGCTCGGGCTTTTTCCACGGCCAGGCGAAGTTGGAAGTTGTTTTCCAGGTCGTCGCCCCCCTTGGCGGCCAGAGAAATCAAATTGGCCAATTTAGTAAAAACCGCGCCTTTTTTGGCGTCTATCGCCTCTTTTTTCCGATGAGTGGTCGCCCATTTGCTGTGTCCGGACATGAGGAAAGTTTAAAGGTAAAAGGTTAAAGTTAAAAGTCATTAGGAAAGTTATCAGGTTTATAAAGTCATTGATAAAATACTTTTACTTTATAAACTTTAAACTTTATAACTTTTAACCATACTTGATATTATACCATAAATAATTCAAAAAATCAATTGTGATTTTAAGATAATTTTGTTAAAATTAATTAAATATTAATACTATAAAAAT
>CAYIRS010000024.1:1409-7678 GCA_964365895.1 uncultured Gammaproteobacteria bacterium | reverse complement strand
CACAAAAAGAAGAAGAAAACAAAAAACTAATACTATATTACAACATAAACTACCTCACGGAATCAATATTAAATCCAAAACCCAAATGACAAACCAAATCCCAATGTCCAATGTCAAAAAAATTTGGATTTTGGGTTTGGATATTGATTTGACATTTGGGCTTTGTCATTAAACTTGGTTTTGTCATTTGAGATTAAACCGACTTTTAACTTTTCACTTTAAACTTTTAACTAATCTCACCCAATCCTCCACCCCCAAATCCTGCGCCCTGATTTTTTCATCAAAGCCAATTTTTTTAAAAATATCCTTTATTTCCGCGTTTTTCCGGCCCAGGCCGCCCGCCTCGACTCGTGTTCGCTCGTCGACGCGAGGCGGGCCCGCCAAATTATTGTGGAGTTGTTTGCGCCGGGCCGAAAAACCGCTTCTGGCCAAGCGAAAAAAATCTTTAATATTTATCTCGGGCAAGTTTTCCTTTAATTTAAGTTTTACCGCCACCGAATCCACTTTGGGCGCCGGCCAAAATGAATTTTTACTGATTTTAAATAAAATTTCCGGCTCGCTGTAAAATTGAACCATGAGTGACAATAAACTCATACCGCCCGGTTTAGCCGTTAAGCGCTCCCCGACCTCTTTTTGAACCATAATTATCATTTCGCTTGGCCGACGATCGGTCAAACCCAAAAAGAGCTTCAAAAAATGCGAGGTAATATTATAGGGCAGATTGGAAACAATTTTATAGCCGAAGTCCTTCAGGCCGAGATTATTAATATTGAATCCCCGCTCGTGGTCGGGGACAAGTTTTAAAATATCGCCCTCAATAATTTCTACATTTTCCTTTCTCTTATTTCCCCTCTCCTCTATTGAGGAGAGGGTAGGGTGAGGAGAATTAAATTTCCCTTCCTTTTGGGCAAATTCGGCCCGCAAAAATTCAACCAGCCGCTTGTCTAATTCTAGGGCATAGACCTTTTTCGCTTTTTGCGCCAACTCATTGGTCAAAACGGCTAAGCCCGGACCGACCTCTAAAATCAGATCGGTTTTTTTCAGCTCGGCGGCGGAAATTATTTTGTTAACAATATTTTGGTCAATTAAAAAATTCTGCCCCCGGCTTTTGGCGGGCGTGATATTGTACTGCGCGCAGATGGATTTTATTTCGGAGACGGAGAGCATAAACAATTAATTTTGAATTTTACAATTTTGAATTTTGAAATAATGTCTTAATGATTTAATTTTGAAACATTTAAAAATTCAAAATTATTTCAAAATTCCAAAATTCATAATTCAAAATTTTCAATATTTTAGCAAAAGTATTCACAATCAAAAAAGTGGCCTAAAATAAAAGGTAAAACAATGTCATCAATCCCGCCAAGATAAACATCGCGTTCCAGCCGGGAACAAAAAATTGCAATAAAACCAAAGCCACAACCATAGCGATAATCTTGCCTAAAACCAAAGACATTTCAAAAAAAGTAATCGCGCTCATCACCGAGCCGTCCTGCGCTTTTTCATAGGTCTTGGTGGTAACGGGCGTGGCAATGGCCTGTTTGGCGACCCGCGCATAGGCATCAATAAGAAAGACGCCGAAAATGCTCCGCGACAATAACCGGAACAGCCAGCTGAAAAAATAAAAAATCGCGCCATAGCGAATCAAAAAGCGGCGATTGCTTTTATCGGCCAGCCGGCCGATATAAAGGAAGATAAACATGGTAACCGCGGTGGAAATTGCCGCCAAGACGCCCAACGCGAAAAAATCATTTAAAACCACAAAAATAAAAATCGGCCAGATAACCAGAGCGATTAATTCTTCGCCAAAGCCGAGGTGAGCCAAAAAGTATTTTCTTTTTTGCTTGTCAAAAAGATTTTTAAAGGCCTCCTTATAGGCAAAGGCGGTGGGCGTGAATTTTTCTTTGGTAATCAGCATGGGCGCGTTGGAAAGCAGGATTAAAACCGAGGCGAAGAAAAATAAAATGCCGAAACCATAAAATTTAATCAGAAAACCGCCGATAATCGGGCCAAAAATATAAACCACGGATATTAAAACATTGAGATTGCATATTTCTCTTCCCCTTTCCCCATCGGACGAATAGCGGGCAAAATCGCTATGGTAAGCGGGCCAATAAAACATTTTAGACAAAACATAAAAAATGACCGCGGGCATAATCAGCCAAAAGGACTTGGAAATTCCAAAAAGGGCTAAATAATAAAAAATCGTAAAAACCGAGCTCACCGCTATGGAATGCTCATAGCCGAAACGTTTGGCAAACTTGGCGCCCAAGGGAATACAGAAAAAATAAATCACATAAACCGCCAAGTAAAAAAATAAAATAAAGCGCAGGGTTTCGGTCAAGCCGTATCGGCTGATAAAAATCAGATATAAAAAAACCGGTTCAAAAATATTGACCGCGGAAACCGCGAAACCCAAAATTAAAGTTGATAAATAAAGCTCCCTGACTTGCGAGGTGAGGCGATGGGCAATTAAGGAGTTGATTAAATTTTTATATTTAGTAATCACAATTTTTTAACTGCTCTATATAAATTATACCAAAATTTTGAGTAAATTTCATCCCAAGCGCCAATATATTCAGGGTATTTTTCCGCCGGCGCAAAGCCCTGCTTAAAACGCGTTACGCCCGGCCATTTTTTTTCGTCCACGCCCCAGAAATCATAATATCGGCCACCAATTTTTTTGGCCTCTAAAATCGCTTGCCACTGCAAAAGATATGGCGCCATTTTATTTCTATGTTCATAATCGGAAGCGCCGTGAAGATAAACGCACCACTTG
Source organism: uncultured Gammaproteobacteria bacterium (assembly GCA_964365895.1). Lineage (GTDB taxonomy): Bacteria > Patescibacteriota > Patescibacteriia > 2-01-FULL-39-33 > 2-01-FULL-39-33 > JBAZQS01. The sequence goes on along the minus strand of CAYIRS010000024.1, from coordinate 4,899 downwards.
CCAAAAAACACAAATAGATTGGTGGCAATTATTTTCCCTTCGCATTTGGCGACTTCTAATTTGATGCTATCGCCCAATGCGGCTAACATTTTTTGATAATATTCTTTGGGATGGGAGACGAATTGATCGCGTTTGGAAGTTTGCCCCATTAGCCGCCAAAAATCCTCAAAATATCTTTCGCCTTCGTTAATTTCAATTTTATGATTTTGAGCGACTTTAATATTATATCTGGTCTTCGGTTTCATTTGCGCTAAAATTTCTTCTTCGGTTTTATTCAAGTCAAAAATTAAGGTTTGCTTGGGCTGGACTTGACCGATAAATTTAAAATTTAAATCTGATAAGCGCTTCTTGTTTTCTCCATTATCTTCCCATGGTGGGTCAAGGCGCAAAAAAATCACATTTTCCTTTTTGGCCAAATTTTTAATCTTTTTAAATAATAAATCAATACCTTCATTAAAAATTGAAAATTGAAAATTGAAAATTGCTTCGCTCCGGCGAAGTATAGGGCCCCGCGGAATATAAAAATAGCTTTTGCCCAATCGCAATTTATTTTTAATCACCAAAGCCAGCGCTAAAATATTTTCATCATCATCAATTACCGCCAATCTAAAAATATTCTTACCCAATTTCTCTTGAAATTTACCCCAAACCCACGATTGGAGCAAACCAAAATCAAGGGAATTATTTTTAACAAATTCATCCCATTTTTCCCGCCATGATTCATCGCATTGTATAGTATTCATGTGTGCTACTTCATTTAAATTCTAAATCCCAAACTCTAAATTCTAAATAAATTCAAAAGTTCAAAATCCCAAATTCTAAAAAATACATTTGATTTTAAATTTTTGAATTTTGGATTTGGGATTTGTTTAGAGTTTAGAGTTTAGAGTTTTTAAAAACACTTTTAACTTTTAACTAATCTTACCACCCGCCACTACTGCCGCCGCCACCCGAACTGCCGCCACCAAAACCGCCAAATCCCCCGCCCCCCGAGCCACCGCCCCGGCCGCCGCTGCCGCCGAACCACCAGGGTATAAAATTTTTGTCCTTGCCTTTATATTTTTGATACTGCTTGGAAACGGCATAATCAAAAAATAATCCGACTGGCGTCAAGATGGCCGAAATAATCAAACCAAAAACCCAGCCCAAAAAGAAAATAAATATTAATCCGGCGATAAAGCCGATTACCCCGCCGGCCCACCATGACTTGCTTTTACTCAGCATACTGGCTAAGACCTGAAAAATAATTATGCCAAAGACAATAAAAAATTCAAACGGAAATTTTGATTTAGAGACGCTTGATTGCTCGCTAACTTTTTCGCTCGGCACATATTCGCCCTTGGTGGCGACCATAATTTTATCAACCGCGCCGTCAATGCCGCCGTAAAAATCATTATTCCTGAAAGCCGGTTTCATGACTTGATTTATAATCCAAGACGACTGCGCGTCGGTCAAAGCGCCCTCCAAGCCATAACCAACCTCAAACTTCATTTTCTTTTCCGCCAGGGCGATTAAAACCAAAACGCCATTATTTTTACTTTTTTTGCCAATGCCCCAATCCTTAAAAAGCTCATTCGCAAAATTATCTACCGTGTCGCCGTCTAAATTTTTTATAATGACAACGGAAATTTCATGGCTGGTTTCTTTTTCAAATTGGCTTAATTTATTTTCCAAGGCCTGTTTTTGCTCGCTTTTTAAAACATTTGCGTAATCATTAACAAACCCGGTCGGCTGACCGGGGTTGTAATAAGCCAAAATAGGCGAAGTAAACATTAAAAATATTAAAACCAATACCAGCCAAAAAAATATTAATGATCGGCCGTTCATAAAATTTTTCTAATTACAGATTAACTTTTGGCGCATTTTCCGCTCCGGTAGCCGCATTAAAATATTGCTTTTGGGAAAAACCGAACAGGGAAGCCAGCCAGCTGGCCGGGACGCGCTTAATGGTAATATTAAAATCACGGGAAGCGTCGTTAAATCTCTTTCTTTCCACGCTGATGCGATTTTCCGTTCCCTCAAGCTGGGCCATAAGCGTCTGCACCGTGTCCGCGGATTTTAACTGCGGATAATTTTCCATTATAACTAATAATCTTGACAAAGCGCTTTCCACGCCCGTGGCCGCGGCCGCTTTTTCATTAACGGTCCTGGCGCCGGCATATTGCGTTCTGGCTTGAGCCAAATCGCCGAAAACTTTTTGCTCTTGAGCCATAATGCCCTGAACCGAGGCGACCAAATTGGGAATCAAATCAAGCCGTCTTTGATACTGGGTTTCCACCTGCGCCCATTGGTTGTCAACCTTTTCATTGAGCGTGATGAGCTTGTTGTAAGTTATCCAAAAATATCCCGCGATTAAAATAATTATAACCAGCAGAATAATCAGACCTTTTTTCATAATAATTGGTTTATGAATTAATTAATAATTAAATTATAACAGAAATTTTTAAATCACAAAACTGATTAATTTGCCCGGCACAAAAATTGTTTTTTTGATTTCCTGGCCGGCCAGATATTTTTGGGCCTGCGAATTATTTTGAACGGCATGAATAACTTCCTCTTCGCTGGCGTTGGCCGGCAAAATTATTTTTGCCCTCACCTTGCCGTTTATCTGCACCGCGATTTCCACGGTTTTATTCTGAATTTTTGAATCGTCATATTTTGGCCACGGCTCCGTGGCAAGGCTTTTTTTGCGGCCCAATTTTTGCCAAAGCTCCTCGGCGATATGAGGCGCAAACGGCGAAAGAATAATTAAAAATTTTTCCCATGATTCCTTGGTCGCTGATTTTGTCTCGGAAATCTTATTTAGCAAAATCATCATCTGGCTGACGGCCGTATTGAATTTCATTGCTTCAACATCTTCGGAGACCTTTTTAATGGTCTGGTTTAATAAAATTTCCAATTCCTCATCTATCTCGTCGGAAATTTTAATTTCATCTGAATTAAAAATATTCCAGACCTTTTCCAAAAATCTTCTCACGCCAACCACGCCCTTGGCGTCCCAGGGAATGGCTTGGTCAAACGGCCCCATAAACATTTCGTAAACGCGAAGCGTGTCCGCGCCATATTCTTTGACCATCTCGTCGGGGTTGACCACATTGCCGCGCGACTTGGACATCTTCTCGCCGCCTTCGCCCAAGATCATGCCTTGCGAAGTGCGTTTGCCGTATGGCTCGGGCGTCGGCACAGCTTTTATGTCATATAAAAATTTATGCCAGAATCTCGAATATAAAAGATGAAGCGTGGTGTGTTCCATCCCGCCATTATACCAGTCAACCGGCAGCCAATATTCTAATTTTTTTTTGGCCGCTAATTTTTTATTATTTTGCGGGTCAATGTAGCGCAAAAAATACCAAGAACTGCCGGCCCATTGGGGCATGGTGTCGGTTTCCCGTTTGGCCGAGCCGCCGCATTTGGGGCATTTTACCTTGACCCAGTCGGTTAATTTTGCCAGCGGCGACTGGCCGTCTTCACCCGCTTCAAATTCTTTTAA
>CAYIRS010000024.1:0-1309 GCA_964365895.1 uncultured Gammaproteobacteria bacterium | reverse complement strand
GGCTCGCCCCAGTATCTTTGTCTGGAAAAAACCCAATCACGGAGTTTATAATTCACCGCCTTTGTGCCCAACCCCTTTTCTTCCAGCCAATTAGTCATTTTTTTTATGGCTTGACTCGGCGCCAAGCCGTTTAAAAAATCAGAATTCACCATTTCGCCATGAGCAATATCGGTAAAGGCCATTTGGCTGATGTCGCCACCCTTAATTACCTCAATAATTTCCAAATTAAATTTTTTTGCAAATTCGTAATCGCGCTCATCATGCGCCGGCACCGCCATAATCGCGCCCGTGCCATAACCCATTAAAACATAATCGGAAATCCAAATAGGAATTTCTTTTTTGTTGACCGGATTAATCGCTTTTATGCCTTTCAATTCCACGCCGGTTTTATTTTTGGCTAAGTCGGTTCTTTCCAAATCAGATTTTTTCGCGGTTTCGGCAATATATTTTTCTACTTCGTCAAAATTTTCAATTTGCGCTTTTAATTTTTCCACCAATTCATGCTCCGACGCCAACACCATATAAGTCACGCCAAACAGCGTATCCGGCCTGGTGGTGAAGACAGAAATTTTTTGTTTCGCTACTTTTAACTTTTCACTTTTTACTTTTAATTTAAATTCTAATTCCGCCCCCTCGCTTCGGCCAATCCAATTTTTCTGCTGGAGTTTTATTTTTTCCAAATAATTTACTTCGTCTAAATCTTTTTCCAGGCGGTCGGCATAAGCCGTAATTTTCAACATCCATTGTTTTTTCACTTTTTTAATCACTTCGCCGCCGCATCTTTCGCATTTGCCGTTGACCACCTCTTCATTGGCCAGCCCGACTTTACAGGCAAGGCAAAAATTTATGGGCATTTCCGCTTTATACGCCAAATCGTGTTTGAATAATTGTAAAAAAATCCATTGCGTCCATTTATAATATTCGGGGTCGGTCGTGTTTATTTCTCTGGACCAATCAAAAGAAAAGCCGATTGACTTTAATTGGCGACGGAAAATTTTTATATTTTCTTCGGTTTTTATTTTGGGATGAACGCCGGTTTTGATGGCGTAATTTTCCGCGGGCAAGCCAAAAGCATCCCAGCCCATGGGATACAAAACATTAAAGCCCTGCATTCGCCTTTTTCGGGCCATGATATCCATGGCCGTATAACTGCGCGGATGGCCCAGATGCAGTCCCTCGCCGGACGGATAGGGAAATTCTACCAAGCAATAATATTTTGGTTTTTTGCTAAAATCTTTGGCGACAAATAGCTTATTTTTTTCCCAATATTTCTGCCATTTTGGCTCAATTTCCGATGGATTATATTTTT
>CAYIRS010000023.1:0-7718 GCA_964365895.1 uncultured Gammaproteobacteria bacterium | reverse complement strand
AGATAAAAAATTCGTGCTTGATATTTTAGCCGAGGGACGGCAAAAAGCCCAAGCCATCGCGCAAAAAAATATTAAGGAAATAAAAAAAATCATCGGGGTAGAATAAATAAAAAAACGCCCCGACGTCGCGTCGGGGCGTTTTTTAATAATTTTTAATTACTTAGTAATTATATTCAATATTTCCTTCTTCATTTTCCCTAAAACACCCTTACTTCTCGCTTCTATATTTAGTCGCGCCAAGGGCTCGGTATGAGACGGCCGGATATTGAAAAACCAATCCGGCCCAAATACCGAAAGGCCGTCAATTTCCTTAAATTTATGGCCGCGATAGGCCTTTTTAAGCTTATTTTTTAAGTCGGAAAAATTATCAACCGCCAAATTTATTTCGCCGGAAATAAAATATTTATCGCTGAATTGGGCAATCGCCTGGGAAAGCTTTAAATTATTTTCTGTCAGATGCTCCAAAATCAACAAAATAGGAATAATGGCTTCGGCGTAAACAAAATTTTTCTTTAAGCCCCTGAAAAATAAAAAATTAAAAAAATAATGGCCGGAATTCTCACAGCCGAAAAGCAATTTTTTCTCTTGCATCAGGCGAATGACATTTGAAGCGCCCGACCGGCTTATTATCGGCTTGCCGCCCGCTTTTTTTATCACTTCGCCGATGCCCACGGGCAGTCGGGCGTCAATCACAATCCCGATACCGCTTTTCTTTTTTAAAATAATTTGGCTGATTAAACAATTTATATAATAAGGAAAGATATATTTTCCTTTTTCATCTAAAAAAATACAGCGGTCGCCGTCGCCGTCCCAAATCAGCCCCAGATCGGCTTGGTTTTTTATGATCGCATTTTTGGCTGGTTTTTGGCTGGAAATCAATAAAGGATTTAACTCGTGGGGCGCTTTTTGGCTTTTTGACTGGAAATTTAATTTTATTAACTTATTGGGCAGGCGCGAGAAAACATAATCGGCCAATTTATCGCCTGAACCGCCACTCGCATCCAAAACCAATTTTGATTTTTTAATGGTCTCCTTGTTAATCAAAGATAAAATCGCCCGGCCATAATCATCGCCGACGTTTAAATATTTAAAGCCCATTTTTTTCTTTGATATTTTCCTTTCGGGCAATTTATCGGCCAGGGCTTTAATTTTTTTCAGGCCGGTTTTCCCGCCGAGAGCCAGGCCATATTTATCAACCATTTTAAAGCCGACGTAACCGCTCGGGTTGTGCGACGCCGTGGCCATAACGCCGCCCGCAAAATTATATTTGCCCACCGCAAAAGATAATTCCGGCGTGCTGCAAACGCCCAGACCGGAAATTTTACCGCCCCCGTCGGCCGCGCCCCGGGTAAAACTGTTTAAGACCTTAGCCGAAGCCGGACGGCGGTCTTGGCCGACAATAATTTTTTTTGCTTTAAGCGACAAGACAAAAGCGCGGCCCAATTTATAAGCCACGCTCTCATTTATTTGAGCGGGATAAAGGCCTCGGATGTCATATTCTTTGAATATTTCAGAAGTAATTTTTTTCATGATTTCTGGTTTGTAATCAGTAATTGGTAATTGGTAATTAGTAATTAATTTTTAAATCCTGATTACAGATTACTGATTACCGATTACTTATTGCGTTAATTTTATCATTTTTTTCGAACGATGGCTATTAAATTTTCACCATTTAAAAAATTAGTTCTCTTCCCCTTACGGTCATAATAAATATCAATAATTTCAAAACCACACCCTTTTAACAATCCTTTTAACTCTTTTTTAGTAAAGCAATGGACATACCTAAGGTGGGGTGATTTAATTTTTGATTGCCAAGGAACAAAAGCGTCACGCAAACTCAAAATTCCATATTGAAAAAATTTTATTGGCAGGTTAGCTAAATATTTCCAATATTTTGGCTGCCACAAATTCCAAGTAGACAATACCATGAGGCCGTTCTCATTTAATAAATTATAAATATTTTTCAGAGTTTCTAAACGCAATTCATAACCGGGAATGTGGTGGAGGACGGCGACAAACAAGACGAGATCGGCCCTGGTTTCTGAATAATTAATCACATCACCAATTTGAAAGTGAAAATTATTTTTATCGGCAAATTTTTGAGTTGCGATTTTAATCAATTCTTGAGAATTATCTATGCCCAGATATTTAATTTGGGAGTCCAAAAAAATTTCTGCCATCCGGCCATTGCCGCAGCCAAGATCTAAAACCGTGTTACCCGGTTTTGCCAACTCTTTAAATTTGGCAATGGCTGGCCAAATTTGGGTACGGGTGTCGGAAAAATCGGGAGCAATACGGTTGTAAATTTCTTGGGTTTGGTGTAGAATCTTATTGATAATTTTTTGACGCATAAATTTAAATCGCTAGATAATTTTTAATTTTTAAAAAGATTTCTTATCGTCATTGCGAGGAGTCCGGTACGCCGGACGACGAAACAATCTAAAAAGTAGTTTAGTAGATTGCTTCGTCGGCGAGTACGCCTCCTCGCAATGACAAATTAAAAATTAAAAAATATAAATGACCCCCCAACAGCTCCAAAAAATAATAAAAGCCGTAACTGCCAAATCTCCTCAAACCGAAAAGGAGTTTTTTAATTTTATTCGTAAAGAAGCGGGTAAAACGAAATGTCCGCCCCCCGAAAAATCCGCTCTCCTTTCAGCATATCATAAATTGTTAAAAAATAAAGATATCAAAGCCAGTAAGGTTTTAGAAAAACTGCTGACAAAAAGAGCGGTGCGAACTCTCTCGGGCGTCGCCGTTATTTCGGTCTTAACCAAGCCGTATCCCTGCCCCGGCCGGTGTTTATATTGCCCCACCGAAAAAAATATGCCGAAAAGCTATCTCGCAAACGAGCCGGCGGTGATGCGCGCAATTCTCAATGATTTTGAGCCATACCGCCAAATCAAAATGCGGCTCAAGGCGCTTGAAGCCAATGGGCATAACACGGATAAAATAGAATTGATTATTATGGGCGGGACTTGGTCGTCTCATTCGCCCCAATATCAATCTTGGTTTATAAAAAGATGTTTTGAGGCGTTAAACGGACGCCGAGCAAATGGCCTAAAGCAGGCCCAAAAACAAAATGAAACGGCCAAGCGCCGCTGTATCGGCTTGACTTTGGAAACAAGGCCGGATTATATCACCAAAAAAGAAATAAAAAAAATGAGAAGGTTTGGCGGCACGCGCGTTGAGCTTGGTATTCAGCATCTTGACGATAAAATTTTAAAATTAAACAGGCGCGGACATGATCGCGGGCAAAGCGCGCGGGCAATCGCCCGGCTGAAAGAAGCGGGTTTTAAAATTAATTATCATCTGATGCTCAATCTGCCCGGCTCAACTCCCAGAAAAGATTTTGCCATGTTCAAAAAACTATATTCCGATCCGCGCTGGCGGCCGGATATGATAAAAATTTATCCTTGCGTGGTCACAAAAAATTCAGGACTTTACAAATTATGGCGCGCCAAAAAATATAAGCCGTATAGCGGCAAACAATTGATTGACTTATTGATTAAAATAAAAAAAATCACCCCGCCTTTCGTCCGCATCGCGCGGCTGATTCGCGATATACCCGAGGGGAGTATAATTGCCGGCAATAAAATCACCAATCTGCGCCAGCTAATCCAGGAACGCGCCCAAAAAGAGGGCTGGCATTGTAAGTGTATCCGATGCCGGGAGGCGGGACACCACGATAGCTTAAAGTTTAAAGTTAAAAGTTTAAAGTTAAAAAAATTAAAATATTATGCCAATAAAGGAATTGAATATTTTTTAAGCTATGAATCAAAAAATGGAAAAATCCTTTATGCTTTTCTGCGGTTGCGGCTCAACAATCGGCCGGAAAATAATTTTATGGAAGAATTAAAGGGCGCGGCCATCATCCGCGAACTGCATACTTACGGCCAACTGGCGCTAATCGGCGAAAAAGGCGAAGTTCAGCATCTGGGGCTGGGTAAAAAATTATTAAAAACCGCCGAGAAAATTTGCCGAAAAAACCGCCTTAAAAAAATTGCGGTAATCTCGGGCATTGGCGTCAGAAAATATTATGAAAAATTTGGTTACCGCCTGAAAGGAAGCTATATGATAAAAAACTTATCCAGTAAAAATAATTAAAAAGGGCGGGTAACGGCATAGCCGTTCCCGCCCAAGAAAACAAAGTTTTGCCTAAGGGACAGTTAATGAGGGCCAGAACTCTCAACAAAGGCATCGGCCAGTTTTTGCTGAGCCGTGAGGCTGCGCGCGGTAGTAGAGGGCTGGCACAAGGCGGAACTCCCGTTCAACGGCTTGAATTCCACGACTTTGCCTCCCTCTGCTCTTTGCTCTTTAAGGCGCCATTGGCAGGGGCCATCATGGACATAGGCGACCCTGACGCCGCTGACAAATACCACCAGACCGTGAGCGTCGTGCGTCCCCAGTATTTGGTTGCAGACGGCGCACACTTTTGGGGATTGTGGCTTATTCATGCTCTACGCCTTTCAACTGGAATTTAGAACAACGGGTACAATGGGGATAAAGGCCGGCTGATTTCCCCTTTAGCTTTCCTCCTTTCCGTCCCGGGGAATTAGGGACTGGGATAAGATATGATTAATAAGGAATATGCGGTTAAAAACAAAAGGTGCTATATTATTTATTTTATAGCAACAATCAAATATTGTCAATATCTATAACTTTCAATTGACATTATAATTATTTTGCATTAGAATATTAAATAATAGAACATTATTTTGTTCTATTGATAATTAATAAAATAGGGAGGAAAAAAGTATGGACATTAACAAAACGCAATCGGGCGAAATCGGAATATTTTATGCCATGATTGCGTCTGGGCCGGTCATTATCCAGAGGCGGGACGGAGTGAAAAAAACCCTTCTCGTCAAGCATGGCGATAAGCCGATTGAAAAATTAAAATGGAAATTCTGCGGCGGCAAACTCATCAAGGGCTTGTCTCTGGAAAAAAATGCCATCCGCGAAGCCAAAGAAGAAATTGGCGTGCAAGTGAAATTAATTAAAGCGCTAATGCCAATGGTTTTATGGAATGAAATTCCAGAAACCGGCCATGACAATCCGCAGGTAATCATCCTAATCCATTATCTGGCTGAAATTGATGAGGCGCCAAAAGCGGGCGACCAAGTTTTGGCCATGGATTGGTTTGATATTGATAATCTGCCTGATGATTGCGCGCCAAATGTAAAGCCGGTTATTGAAGAATATCTAAACAGCACCGCTAAAATTTTTTAAGGGTTTTTAAGGGGCAGAGAAGCTGTCCCTTTTTTATGCCACCATCTCAACATATGAACAAAGAAGAAATATTTAATTTGATTGAAAAAGAAACCAACCGCCAGAAAAACGGCTTGGTGATGATTGCTTCGGAAAATTATGCCTCCAAAGATGTGCTTTCCGCCATGGGTACGGCCCTGTCCAATAAATATTCCGAGGGCTATCCGGGAAAAAGATATTATACGGGCAATCAATTTATTGATGAAATAGAAACCGCCGCCCAAAAACTCGCCTTAAAAATTTTCGGCTTGAGCGAAGAGGCGTGGCGCGCCAATGTCCAGCCCCATTCGGGTTCATCGGCCAACTTAGCGGTTTATCTGGGACTGCTGGCCGTGGGTGATAAAATAATGGGCCTGGATTTGGCCACGGGCGGACACCTGACCCATGGCAGTCCGGTGAATTTTTCCGGCAAGTTATTTAACTTTGTCCATTATGGCGTCAATCCGGAAACTGGCCAGCTTGATTATGATGAGATAGAAAAATTAGCTTTACAGGAACAGCCAAAAATGATCGTTTGCGGTTTTACCGCCTATCCCCGAATTATTGATTTTCAAAAATTCAGCGAGATTGCCAAAAAAATCGGCGCCTGGCTTTTGGCCGACATCTCCCATATCGCCGGCTTAATTGTCGGCGGCGTCCATCCTTCGCCTTTCCCTCACGCCGATATAGTGATGACCACCACCCACAAAACACTGCGCGGCCCCCGCGGCGCCATCATTATTTGCAAAAAGGACTTGGCGCCAAAAATAGATAAAGCGATTTTCCCCGGACTTCAGGGCGGACCATTGGAAAATATGATCGCGGCCAAGGCCATTTGTTTTAATGAAGCGCTTTCCGATAAATTTAAAGCCGACCAAATCCAAACCGTAAAAAATTGCCGGGCGCTTTGCCAAACGCTCATAGAAAACGGCTTAAAAATCGTTTCCGGCGGCACGGAGACCCATCTGCTGATGGTTGATTGCCGGCCGCTAAATATTTCGGGCAAGGACGGGGCCTTGGCTTTAGCCGAAGCGGAAATTTACACCAATGCCAATATGATTCCTTTTGACCCGGCCACGCCCTTAAACCCGTCGGGCATTCGCCTCGGCGTGGCCGCTTTAACCACCCGAGGCATGAAAGAAAATGAAATGAAAATCATTGGCAACTGGATCAGTCAAATTTTAAAAAATCCCGTCGACATCGGATTAAAAGAAAAAATAAAACAAGAGGTTTTAGAGCTCACAAATAAATTTCCGATATATTAAATTTTCAATTTGTTATTTATTCCCCTCCTTTCCAAGGAGGGGCCAAGGGGAGGTTATGAATGTCACGATAATAAAAGTGAGCTATTCGATCAATTAGTGACACATTATTTATGCCGTCATTCAAAACCCCCTCTAACGTTCCTGGGCAGCGATGATTGCTCCTAATGGTCGCAATCATCGACTCTCGCTCCGCTCGCTCCTGCCCGTCTGATTACAGACCCCCTTGGAAAGGGGGAGAAATTAAATTCCAAAATTCAAAATTAAATTATTATTTCAAAATTTAAAATTCATAATTCAAAATTTTTATTCAGATGGCCAACAATAAAAAAATCGCCCAAATTTTAGACGGCCGGGTCCTGGCCGAAAAAATCAAATCGGACTTGCATAAAAAAATCGCTCGCTTAAAAAAACGGCCCGGCTTGGCCGCGATTTTAGTTGGCCATGACCCGGCTTCCGAGCTTTATATCCGCTTGAAGGAAAAGGCCTGCCAAGAGGTGGGCATTAATTTTCATAAATATCTTTACCATCGGCAAGGCGAACCGCATATTGCCGAAAAAGAATTATTAAAGATGATAAATTTTTTAAATAAAAACGATTCTATTGACGGCATTCTGGTCCAGCTTCCCCTGCCGCCCGGATTCAAGACGCAAAAAATCATTGAGGCCATCGCCAAAGAAAAGGACGTGGACGGATTTAATTATCCAAAGGTTAAAATTACGCCACCGGTGATCAGCGCCATTATTGAACTGTTAAAATCGGCGCCCAAGCCCGACTATGCCCATAAAAACGCCTTGATTATTATTAAAAATAATCGCTTTGCCCGCGGCCTGGAAATTCAGCTCAAAAATCTGGGCTTTAAAAATATTTCCCGCGAAAAAAAAATACCGGACAATGCAAATGATTATGAGGTAATTATTATTGCTTTAGGCGCGCCCCACGCCCTCAAAAAATCTATGATAAAAAAAGGCGCCATTATTATTGATGTGGGCATTAATAAGCTGGGCGATAAAATCGTGGGCGATGTTGAGCCGAAAGCGGCCGAGGCCGCCGGCTTTATTTCCCCGGTTCCCGGCGGCGTCGGGCCGCTGACCGTGGCGTGCCTTTTGAGGAATACGTATCTTTTATATAAAAAATCTATCCATAAAACTTAAATTTTGAATTTCCAATTTTGAATTTTGAAATAATTTTGAATGAATAAATTTT
>CAYIRS010000022.1:0-8022 GCA_964365895.1 uncultured Gammaproteobacteria bacterium | reverse complement strand
TATGTCCCTTCCGGAAAATTGCGACCAAAAAACCGATGAAGAATTGGTATCCTTGGCTCTAAAAGACCAGGATTATTTTTTATATATCATGAAAAGATATACCCGTCGGCTTTTGGGCTATATCATCAGAATGTCCGGCTTAAGCGAAGAGGACGCCGAGGATTTGCTTCAGGATGTTTTCATTAAGGTTTATCGGAATTTGAATAATTTTGACCAGACCCAGAAATTTTCTTCCTGGATCTACAGCATCGCTAGAAATCAGGCGATTAGCAATTTTCGGAAATTAAAATCGCGGCCAAAGTCCGTGATTTGGGACAATGACGATGAATTTTTAAAAAATATTTCTTCGAATTTCAGTTTAGAAACGGAATTGGACGGCAATTTAAACCAAGAAATGATTGAGCGGGTGTTAAGCGCCCTTGATTACAAATATAAAGAGGTCTTGGCCTTAAAATTCATTGAGGGCCATGATTACAAGGAAATTGCCGATATCATCAAGAAGCCCATGGGCACGGTCGCGACCCTGATTAATCGCGCCAAAAGAAAATTCAAGGAAGAATTTAAAAAGCAAAACATTAAATTATGAATGATTTAAGCCAAAAGGTCTTAGCCGAGATCAGGGAAAAGAAAATTTTTCCGATTCCGCGCTGGGCATTTTCCACTAAAAATTACGCGCTTTGGTTTATTTATGTTTTTTTCCTGTTTCTCGGCGGGCTGGCGTCGGCGGTCGTGGCTTATTTGGTAAAAAATAATGACTGGGATATCTACCATCATCTTTATGACGGCTTTTTTCAGTTTGTCCTCTTGACCGCGCCTTATTTCTGGCTCATCGCCTTGGCGTTTTTGATGCTCGTGGCCGAGTATAATTTTAAGCGCGTCAAAGGCGGTTATCGCTATCATCCTTACCTTGTGGCTTTGGCCAGCATTTTAATCAGTTTGGCTTTGGGCGCGGTTTTTTATCATTATGGCCTTGAGCAAATTATGCATAATATTTTTGTGAAAGGCCTGCCTTTTTATAATGGTCTGGTCATTCAGCCCAAGGAAGCCAGATGGACCCAGCCGGATAATGGGGTTTTGGCGGGACGGGTGATTTTGGCGGCCGATAGCGATAATTTTATCTTGAAGGATTTTTCGGGCGGGGTGTGGGATGTTTCCATTGCCAAAGCGCATATTCGCGGCGGCGTTAATTTATTATTAAACACCCAAGTCAAAGTTATCGGCGCCAAAACCGCCGAGGGCAAGTTTGAAGCCCAGGAAATCAGGCCGTGGCTAAGGGCTTGCAGCGATTGCGGTCCGGCCATTCAGCAAGAAATTCATTAAAATAAGTGATTTAAATTAAAAATAATTAATGAAAGAAAGTTTTATGGGCCGGCGTATTAATAGGTGAAAGGTCAAAACAATCATAGGTTAACAAATTTATAATATTTAAGGCAGCTGTATGGGCAGCTGCTTTAATTTTGAAAATTAAATATTGGCTTTTTCTTTATTTTTCATATATAATTACTTATGTTAACTGCGCCTGTGGACAAATTTACCTTAGGGCATGACTTCCATAAGCGAAATTTGGCCAGAGCCAGATTCCAGGGGCTTACTATTCCCTTGGAAGACATCTCTTTTATTAATAACTAATCCAAAGCATTATGGCTAAAATGAGCAAAGCTCAACTGATGAGCGCCTTAGCGGAAGGCACCGAAATAAGCAAAAAAGATGTGGTGGCCTTGGTTGAAAAGCTGGTCGGCCTGGCCTACTCGGAAGTGAAAAAGAACGGCGAATTTACCTTGCATGGCGTGGGCAAGTTAGTAAAAGTTGCCCGCAAGGCGAGAGTCGGACGCAATCCGGCGACCGGCGCCACCATCCAGATTCCCGCCAAAACCGTGGTTAAATTCCGCGTTTCCAAAGTGGCCAAAGAAGCAATCCTGTAATCGCATTTTACTTTTAAAATCCTATTTTGCTATTCGGCAAAATGGGATTTTATGTTATAATAATATTATTATAATTTTTGGTTTTAATGGATTGTTATTATGCTTGATAAATTGCCAAAAAAGGCCTGGGTTGTCACGGTTGATATGGGATACGGCCATCAGCGCGCTTCTTATCCCTTGCGTTTTTTGGCCAAGGGTAAAGTCATTTCCGCCAATAGTTATCCCGGCATCCCGGAATCGGATAAGGGCCTTTGGGTGAACGGCCGAAGTTTTTATGAATTTATTTCCCGCTTTAAAAAAGTGCCGATTATAGGCGAAAGGGCTTTTGATTTGTTTGACCAGTTGCAGGCCATTCCCGCCTTTTATCCCAAAAGGGACTTATCCAAACCCAATCTCCAATTGAAAGAGGTTTATAAATTACTGAAAAATAATAATTGGGGCCGGCATTTGATGATAAAATTGGCCAAGGAAAATTTACCCATTGTCACCACGTTTTTTATTACGGCGATGATGGCGGAATATTATAATTATCCGGGGGAGATTTATTGCGTTATTTGCGATGCCGATATCAGCCGGACTTGGGCGCCGCTCAATCCCCACTGTAGCCGGATTAATTATTTAGCGCCGTGCAAAAGGGTGGTAGAAAGATTGAAACTATATGGCGTGAGGCCGAATAAAATATTTTTAACCGGTTTTCCTCTGCCCGCGGAAAATGTCGGTGAAAATTTGAATATTTTAAAGGAGGACTTGGGCAAACGGCTGATCAATTTGGATCCGGATAAGATTTATATTTCTCAATATAAAAAAACCCTGCTCTCGCTTTTGGGCCGGGACTTAAAAATGGCGCCGACCAGGCCGTTAACCGTCACTTTTGTCGTGGGCGGGGCGGGCGCGCAAAGAGAGCTGGGCGCCACCATTGTCGGCGGCTTGAAAAAAGAGATTTTGGCGGGCAAGGTGAGGATAAATTTAGTCGCGGGCATTCATTTAGAGATTAATAAATATTTTAAAGAGGCGGTCCGAGCCCACCGATTGTCAAAAAAATTGAATCAGGGGATTGAGATTATTTTTTCGCCGAACAAAATGGATTATTTTAAAAAATTTAATCAGGCGTTGAGAACCACCGATATTTTATGGACCAAGCCAAGCGAGCTGTCTTTTTATTGCGGTTTGGGTTTGCCGATAATTATGGCGCCACCCATCGGCTCGCAGGAAATTTTCAATCAAAGATGGCTGCAATCCATCGGCGCGGGCATCAATCAGGACGATCCGCGCTATGCCAACGAGTGGCTTTCTGATTGGCTCAAATCGGGCTGGCTGGCCGAAGCGGCCATGCAGGGCTATATGGAAGCGCCGAAATACGGGACTTATAATATTGAAAAAGTGGTATTTGAAAAACCGGAAGAGGCCAAGACGGTACAGACGGTACTGCAATATTAAGTTGTAAAACTCTAAACTCTAAATAAATCCTAAATCCTAAACTCTAAATCCTAAACAAATCCAAAATCCAAAATCCCAAAAAATCAAAAAACCATCGCTTTAAAATTGTTTTGAATTTTGAATTTTAATCATTGGAATTTGTTTAGAGTTTAGGATTTAGAATTTAGAGTTTTAATCTTAGGATTTAGGGTTTTCAGTTGTAGTATGCTTAAAAAACTATTTCCAATCATTATTTTATTTGTCGCGGCGGGGTTATTTTTTGCCTCGCCTGTTTTTGCCGCGGGAAATTTGGTTAAAACAAAATCAAGCTCCGCGGTTTATTATTTAGCGGACAATAATCTGCGCCATCTTTTTCCCCTGGCCAGCATCTATAAAAGCTGGTATCAAGATTTTTCCGGAATAAAGGTGTTGGCGCCCAAGGAAATGGCAAAGTATCCGCTGGGAAAAAATATCCCAGTCCGCCCCGGCCTCAATATCGTTTCTTTTGAGACGGATATAAATTTATACGCGGTAGAGCCGGGCGGGGTTTTGCGCCGGTTTGCCAGTCCGGAAGCCATCAAGGGGATTTATGGCCCGGGCTGGGAAAAGCGGATTATTAAATTGCCCGATGTTTTATTTGGCGATTATCAAAAAGGCGAGGACATTAGGGAATCAGTGGAATTGCCCGACGGCTTAGTTTATAAATTAACCAATGACGGCAAATATTATTATAAAAAGAATAATTTAATCCGGCCGTTTAAGGATTTAAAGGGTCTGGCGGAAAATAATTTCAAGATAGAAGGGGTTGTTTCCAACAATATAGAATTTAATAAAAGAAAAAAAGAAATTTCCGGTTTTGACCAAAACATTTTTAATCCGGCGGAAGCGCCCCTTACTTCAACCGCCGACTGCGAGAATAAAAAATTCAAAGTCGCCTTTTTGTTTATTACCGACGGCGCTCAATCCGTGTCGGATATGGCTAAGATTAAAATCATTAAAAAACGATTGGCGGAAAATTTCCCATGGGCGACCGGCGGCCTGGCTTCGGCCAATGTGGATTATCCCGCGATTATTTTAAGCGGAGATGAAAAATTATTTTATGCCGACGGCGCCGGCCGGAAATATCCGGATAACGAAGCGATTAATATTTTTTATGACAAAAATCCGGATATTTTTGATTTTATAATTTTATATAATAATTTTATCGCCAATGAGCCCGATGTCGCCAATTATTTGAAAATTACTAATAATTTTACGGGAACGGGTAATGGCGAAATGGACGCCAGCCGTTTATTCGGCAGTCGCGGGAAATTGAAAGGCGTGGCCAATATGGGCAACTTGGATAAATACAGCGTGGAAAATGAACCGGCGCTGGACCAGACCGTAAATTACATTCTGCACGAATTATTGCATCATTTCAGCGCCCGCGCCAGATTTAAAACCGAGGACGGGAGCATCAGCACGGCTTTATTGACGGGCGAAAATTTTGACCATTGGAGCAAATACGTTGATTTTGTTTCGCCGGTGGGCGGCAGCGGCTGGCAAGACAACGGCGATGGCACTTTTACCAATGGCGCCCTATTAGACGGCTCACTCAAAAAGAAATTTTCCAATTTGGATTTGTATTTTATGGGCTTATGGCCGAAGATGGCGGTCGGGCCCATAAAATATTTAGCGCCCAATCAGGCCGGCGATCTGGGCAATATTATTTCGGCTAAATTAAAGGCGGTAACCATGGATCAGATTGTTGACGCCATGGGCGATTGGAATTGCCAGCTATAATATAAAATAGTGCAAAGTTAAAAGTGCAAAGTTAAAAGTCGCAGTCCAAATTTAAAAATTAATGATTTGAAACTTTAAACTTTTCATTTTTAACTTTTAACCAATCACGGGGTGTAGCTCAGTTGGCTAGAGCGCTACGTTCGGGACGTAGAGGTCGCCCGTTCAAGTCGGGTCACCCCGAATAAAAAGTAAAGGTCTTTGTAAAAGAAGTTCACTAATAATTTGTAGGCAGGGCGAGGGCAGGAGCGAGCTATCAGGCGAGCGTAGATGAATGCGAGCAAGTGCGAGCATTCAGCTCTGCCCGGGAACGCCCGTTCAAGTCGGGTCACCCCGAAAAATAATAAATAATAATTATAAAGTAATAAAATGAAAACAAAAATTTTAATTATTTTAATAATTACTACCCTTTTTCTTTTTAATTTTGTGGAAGCTGCGGAAACTACGGTTTTTTATGATAATTTTGAGGGGAACCTTGAAAACTGGGATTTAAGAGAGGGATGGTCAGTGGTTTCAGAGAATGGAAATAAGGTTTTACAAGGCACTCAACATTCATTTGCCACCGCTTTTTTGGAAGGCGCCGTCAATAAACTCGAATTGAAGCTTAAACTAATTAAAGGAAGTATCCACCTTAATGTAAGGAGTAAATTCGTAACAGGAGACGCACTGGGAGGGGGGCAAAATCGCTATTTTATTGGTTTGAATCCGGGAGACAGCCGCATATCAAAAGAGCTTGGCAATAATTTTTTGACCCTTCAAGGCGGAGGAAAAAGAATTTCTTCAGGTGAATGGCATAAGATAAAAATAGAGATAATTGGAAAAAGAATAAACGTGTACTCGGACGGCAAGTTAATTATTTGGGCTGAAGATGAAAATATTTTAGAGGAAGGCGGGATAAGTCTTGAAACCTTTGAAGATTCAATTGCTTACATTGACGATGTAAGAGCAGAAATATTAGTTCCCGAAGCCAAGGAAATTAAATCGGCCGACCTCTTCCCACAAGGCGAGCACCGAGGCGACATCACTATTTCGGGAAGAGATATTTTGGTTCTTGAAAATGGAGAATTTGAGCAGTTCGGAAATATTTATTTAAAAGATAGCTCCAAACTTATAATCAGAAATTCAACTTTTAAAATAACTCGCTATCAGAAACTTCTCAATCACTGGGGCATTTATTTAGATGATAGGGCCTCTTTGGAAATTGAAAATTCAAAATTAATACCAGGCGAAGATCCAGTATCCCATGAAGGGACACTATTTATTATTAATGCAAGAGGTAGGACGCGTGTAATTATGAAGAATTCACCGACAAAGATTCATTTGTTTATGATATTTGGAAATGCAAAGGCGGTAGTTGAAAATTCAGAAATTGTCGGCATTTTAGGCGGGCTCGTCAGTGCTTTTGACAAAGCTGATGTAAAAATTATTAATTCGAAAATCGGAGCAGTTAATTTAGATATTCCGAGTGGCGCAATATTTGAGGCAGAAAATCTTGGCACCGGATTTTTTAAGGATTGGAGTCTTCAAAAAAGCACTAAAGTTTCGGGTATTGATTACAATATCACCTTAATAAATACCGAGCTGGTAAAAGATACTATTGGGCCCGGCCCCTTTGAGCGCGGCTGGCCGGTTTTTATTGAATCCGGTGCTAAGGTCAAAATCAAAAACAGCGAGCTGAGAAAGGTTGTGGTTGAACTTTACGACGAGAAGGCTGAATTTTCCGGTTTTGCTTTGGAGAAACCAACCAATTTTAATTACCGTGATATTTCACTCGAAAATGTGATCGTCAAAGGCCAATGGGGAATATTCCCCCACGGTTCTTCAGATGTAATTGTGCGTGACTCCGACGCTTTCTGGACATTTATTTATGATGATTCAAAATTGACCTTGATAAATACTCATCTGAATGAATTTGACCCCAGGAACTTTCGAGGCGAGATGATATTTGAAAATTCCCGCTGGGATACAGCGGCTGAAATTATTGAAAACAACGACTTTACTATAAAAGGAAGCTTGGGGATAGGAAATATAGGCGGTTTTTCTTGGGAGAATTCTAAAGTTACCAGAATCTATGATGTTATTGGGAAACCGGAAACAGAACTTACTTTAAAAAAAGATAATGAGATTGTCTGGTCGGGGACGATGGATAAAGAAGGGAGGGCTAGTTTTAGTTTAAAATTTAATGACGCTACTTTTAATGATTCGTGGGTGCTTCAAGACAATTTAGGCCGCAAACAAGAAGTAACCTTTTTTTCCAAGACGCCAATTGATATGGAGCAAAGCTTCATTTCTAAATTTATTTCAAAAATCAGATATAAAATGTCCTCCGGTCCTCCTCCCCCCACGTTTAAACTTGTCTTCCCGTTAATTCTTATTTTACTTTTTGTAATTTTATTTTTTTATTTAAAGAAAAGGCGCAGACAAAAAATGAATTAACGAACTTTAGCATATGTAATTAAAAGGTGGCACGTCTTGATAAAATCATAAAAATTGCATACACTAATAATGACAGGTGTTAAAATGTAAGCGTTGATGATTTAATAAGATAAAAATTATGCAATACGCCTGGCTCATTTGGAGCTTAATATTGATAGGAATTTGGGGCGTGGTTTATTTTTTTCCTTCTGCTCATAACCACTCCCATTAACCCTATTTATATTGCGGTAATCGCCATGACCGGCGGCGGACTATTTTCGTGGTACTGCCGTCCCGATTTAAAGAAAAAAATGCTCGCCAGCGCCGGAATATTTTTAGGAATATATTTTGTATATTTTTTCACTCTTATCGCCATGTACCCGGGTTATGTGGAAAAAGTTTGGAATTTAAAAGCTATTTCCGGAATTTTGGTTTTTGACATTCCGATAGAAGAACTTTTGTTTGCGTTAAGTTTTGGTTTTATTTGGTC
>CAYIRS010000021.1:0-8131 GCA_964365895.1 uncultured Gammaproteobacteria bacterium | reverse complement strand
GCTTGCCCTCCTCGTCTCGCCGGAAAATATAAAATTTCGCGACAAAATAGTTTTGTAACCATCTCATTTGACGGTTTTCCCGCTTTCTGGTAAGATTTTTTTATCTTTTTAGTATTAATTGAACTTATGAACGGCAAAATTTCCAGCCCCATTTTAATTACCGGCGGCAGTGGTTTTATAGGCGCTAATTTAGTTAGAAAGTTGATTGAGGATGAAAATAACGAAGTTCATTTGATTTTAAGAAATGAATCAGACACCTGGCGAATAAGCGATATTTTGGATAAAGTAAGGGTTCATCGAGTTGATTTGGTTGAGCGAGAAAAAATTTTTAAAGCGGTGGGGGAAATAAAGCCGAAGACCATATTTCATTTGGCGGCTTACGGGGCTTATCCGTTCCAGAAAGAATCCAACAAAATAAAAACCGTTAATCTTGACGGCACAATAAATTTGATTGAGGCCGGCCGAGAGGTTGGTTTTGATATTTTTATAAATACCGGCTCATCATCGGAGTATGGCTTTAAAAACGAGGCGATGAAAGAAATTGACCGGCTTGAGCCGAACAGCCATTATGCGATTTATAAGGCGGCGGCCACCATGCTGTGCCAGTATTTGGCCCAACAGGAGAACCTGCCGATTATTACTCTGCGGCCGTTTTCGGTTTATGGCCCATATGAAGAGCCGACCAGATTAATATCAAAATTAGTTGTTTCCTTGCTTAACAATATTTGTCCGCCCCTGGTATCGCCGAAAACCGCGCGCGATTATATTTATATTGATGATGTCATTGATCTCTATTTGACCGCGGCCAAGAGGCCGGAACTGGCGGGGGAAATATTTAATATGGGCAGCGGCCAGCAAGTGGATTTGGAAAAAATAGTCGCCACGGCCATTAAAATAATCGGCGCCGATGTTGAGCCCAAATGGGGGACCATGCCATCAAGAAATTGGGACCAGAATATTTGGCAGGCGGATATCTCCAAAACCGTTAAATTATTGGATTGGCAGCCCAAGAATGATTTGGAAACCGGTTTGAAAAAAACCATCGGCTGGTTTAGGGATAATCAGGAGCGACTCAAGGATCGTTATATCTGCCATAATGAGATCAGGGAGACCATCTCTGAATTGGTGAAAAAATCCTGGCCCATCACTTCCATGAAAGGCCTGGATGGCGGCAATTTTATTCCCGGAAAATCTCTAGTTCAGTATTCGGGACCGACCTGGAATCACGAAGAAGTGGAAGAGGCGATATATGCCCTACTTCGCGGAAAGTGGCTGTGCAAAGGAGAAAATGTGGCCAAGTTTGAAAATGAATTTTCTACGATTATCGGCCGTTCTCATTCCATTATGTGCAATTCCGGCAGTTCGGCAAATTTATTGATGCTATCCGCCTTGAAGTCGGATCAAACCTTCGCTTTTAGGGATATTGAAGTTATAACTCCGGTTGTCTGCTTTCCGACTACGGTGGCGCCGATTATCCAATGCGGATTTACTCCCAAATTCATTGATGTGGAAATGGATACTTTAAATTTGGACTTGGATTTATTGGAACAAGCTATTACGGCCAAAACCAAAGCCGTGATATTCGCGCATGTTTTGGGCAACCCGCCGGATATGGATAGATTAATGGATATTTGCCGAAGGAATAATTTGATTTTATTGGAAGACAATTGCGATTCTTTGGGCAGTTCTTGGAATGGCAAGCCATTGGGCAGTTTCGGCTTGATGTCCAGCCATAGTTTTTATCCGGCTCACCATATTACCACCGGCGAGGGCGGAATGGTCAGCACCAATGATGAGAATTTTGCCCAAGTCATAAGAAGCATGATTAATTGGGGTCGGGCTTGTTATTGCGTCGGAGCGGCTAATTTTTCTTTGGCTGGCAGTTGCGCCCATCGTTTTGACCGGTGGCTGGCGCCGGCCTATGACGGCATTGTCGACCATAAATATGTTTATGATGAAATCGGTTATAATTTAAAGCCCCTGGATTTTCAGGGAGCCATTGGTTCCGCGCAATTGAAAAAATTAGCAGACAACAACAAAAATAGGAAGAAAATTTTCCAGAAGTTTTATGAAGTGTGCGGTAAATATCCTGAATTAGTAAAAATGGTCAGGGTTGATCCGCGAGCCGATGTGAGCTGGTTCGGCTTTCCGCTCACAATCATTACCGACAAGTTTATCAGAAACGATTTTATTAATTTTTTGGAAAGTAGAAAAATCCAGACCCGCCATTATTTTTCCGGCAACATTCTTTTTCATAAGCCGTTTGCTTATTTGGGCAATCCAAAAGATTATCTCAATGCTTGCCAAGTTATGGAGAGGACATTTTTTATCGGCGTTCAGCCAAATATGTCTGACGAAATGATTAATTATGTTTGTGATAATTTAGACGAGTTTTTAAGCCAATATAAAAATTTATAAATGACTACTATAGATGATAATATCGCGTCAGCTCTGAAAAAAAGCAGCGGTAATGCAAGAAAAAAAATAATTGAGCTTTCGGTCCGCCACAAAGCCGCTCATTTGGGTAGCGCCTTATCTGTGGTGGATATTTTAATATCCCTTTACTTTAAGGTTTTGAAAATCAATCCCGATAATCCCAGTTGGGAAGACCGCGACCGTTTGATTTTCAGTAAGGGGCACGCCGCCCTCGCACTTTATACCGTTTTAGTTGAGCGTGGTTTTTCGTCAGAAGATATTTTAGATGATTACTATGCCAATGGAACAAAATTGGCTTGCCATCCGGTCATTGGGTGCATGCCCGGCGTAGAAACATCAACCGGTTCCCTTGGCCATGGTTTGTCTATGGGCGTCGGTTTGGCTTACGGGATGAAGCTGGATCAGAAACCATCAAGGGTCTTCATTATTATGGGAGATGGCGAGTGCGATGAGGGTTCCGTATGGGAAGCGGCTATGGCTGCCTCGCATTTAAAGCTTGATAATTTAATCGCGATTATTGATTACAATAAATTTCAGGGATTCGGCGAAGTTGCAAAAGTAATGGGTCTGGAGCCCCTGGGCGACAAGTGGCGATCATTCGGCTGGCAAGTAAAAGAAATTGACGGCCACGATTTTGGCCAAATTTTATCGGTATTTGAAGAGGGTATGGTTGAATCGAAAAAGCCGCTGATGATTATCGCCCACACCATAAAAGGCAAGGGAGTCCCTTCTTTGGAAGGCAGATTGGAATCGCATTATGAAACTCCCGCTCCCGATCAGTTAGATAATATATTTAAGGAATTAATGTGATTTTATGAGATCCGTTTTTATTTCTAATTTGATAAAAATTGCCGAATCCGATGAAAGGGTTGTGCTTTTGACCGGCGATCTTGGTTATAAGGTCTTGGAGGAATTTCAGGAGAAATTTCCCCAGCGTTTTATAAATGTTGGTATTGCTGAAGCCAATATGGTGGGCATGGCTGCCGGATTGGCTTTGGCCGGCAAAATACCTTATGTTTTTTCAATTGGCACCTTTGCTACCGCGCGTTGTTTGGAACAGATTAGAAATGACATTTGTTATCAAAATTTAAATGTTAAAATTGTTGGCGTCGGATCCGGTCTCACTTACTCTCTGTATGGCGCCAGCCATCATCCGATTGACGACATTGCCTTAATGCGTAGTTTGCCAAATATGTCAGTAGTCTGTCCCGGCGATCTAATTGAAACAAAAATGGCGGTTATTAGTTCTTATCAAAATTTAGGTCCTCTGTACTTGCGTTTAGCCGCCAAAGGAGAACCCAATATTCATTCCCAGGAGCCGAAATTTACCATCGGCCGAGGAATTGTTTTAAGAGATGGCGAGGACATTACTATTATGGTAACTGGCAATATGCTGGCCAATGCCAAGGCGGCTGCCGACCAATTGGTTCAACGAGGTATTTCAGTCCGTTTGATTTCAATGCCGTTTGTCAAGCCGATTGACAAAGAAATCATTTTAAAGTCGGCCAAAGAAACCAAGATGATTTTCAGTGTTGAAGAGCATTGCGCCATTGGCGGATTGGGGAGTGCGATTGCCGATATTTTGGCAGAGGATAATGCCCAGGTTCTGTTTAAAAAGATATCCTTGCCTGACCAATATCCCGATGTGATCGGCAGTCGGGATTATCTGAGAAATAAATATGGACTATCTTCCGACAAAATTGTCGAAACAATATTGCAGGATGCGGATTATCATCATGAGCCCGATAAATTACAGTTTTCAAAAACAATCTCAGCTGTTATCGCTTGTTATCGTGATAGTCAAGCGATACCGATAATGTATGAACGTCTGACTAATGTCTTTAAAAAAATAGGCTGTAATTATGAAATTATTTATGTTAATGATGCCAGTCCGGATAATGCCGAAGCGGTTCTAACCGAGTTGGCAAAAAAAGACCCCCTAGTCACGGTTATTAACCATAGTCGTAATTTTAACTCTCAAAATGCTTTTATCAGCGGTATGACCCAATCTTTGGGTGACGCTGTCGTTCTGCTGGATGGCGACCTTCAGGATCCGCCAGAAATGATTGAAGATTTTGTTAAAAAGTGGCTTGAGGGCTATGATGTGGTGTATGGAATCAGGTTTAAAAGAGAGGCATCCAAATTCATGCAGATGATGTATAAAATTTTTTATCGGTTGTTAAGAAAGCTTTCCTATATTAATATTCCCCTTGATGCCAGTGATTTTTCTTTAATGGATAGAAAGGTAGTTAATGTTTTAACATCAATGCCGGAAAGGGATATTTTTCTTCGAGGTTTAAGGGCGTGGATTGGCTATAAGCAAACCGGCATTAATTATGTGCGACCAGAAAGAATGTTTGGCCGAACTGCCAATAATTTAATCAGCAACATTCGCTGGGCCAAAAAAGGCATTTTTTCTTTTTCCTATCTGCCTTTGGAGCTCATATCATATCTGGCGCTCATTGTTGTTGCCTTGTCGATAGCGGGTATGTTGGTTTATTTGATTCTTTACTTTATTTTACCCGATTACCGAAGTCTTAGGGGAATACCGACATTAGTTATTATTGTTTTGTTTTTGGGCGGCATCCAATTGTTGTGCCTTAGTATTATTGGCGAGTATCTGGGAAAAATATTTGAAGAAGTAAAAAATCGGCCGAAATTTATCATCAAAAATATTATAAACAACCATAAAAAGAATAATGAGGATAATAATTAAATTATGATATTGATTAATCCTCAATTTGACCGAGTCAGTAAACTTGGAGATTTTTCGCGGTATGTGCCGATCAGTGTGCCGATTGGCCTCGCCATTTTAGCCGGTTATTTGCAATCAAAAGGCAAGACCGTGAAAATTTTGGACGAACAAATAAAACCCGTAAGTGAAGAACTTCTGCGCGAATATGTCCGGGATTTGAAGCCGCCTTATATTTTCGGCATCTCGTGCTTTACGGCCGGCATTGGCCGGGGGTACGAAATAGCGAAAATCGTCAAGTCAAAATACCCGGAAGCGAAAGTGGTAATGGGCGGAATCCACCCGACGGTTTTGCCCGAGGAAGTTTTGAATTCCGGCGATGTTGACATCGTGGTCAGGCGGGAGGGTGATGAGACCCTGAATTTGCTTTATGATTTAATTAAGAAAGGAGAGGATTATTCCCAACTCTTAGGGATATCATTTAAAAATAAAGAAGGCCAAATAATACATAATTCCGACGCGCCCTTATTTTCCGATATAAATTTGCTGCCCCCGTTCCCTTATCATTTATTTGAAGACCATCGGGATAAATATAATTTTGGTTTTATCTTCAGTTCAAGGGGTTGTCCGTATAATTGCATTTTTTGCAGCCAAAGATCAATTTCCGGAGGCAATTATCGTTATCTAAGTTCCCCAAGAGTGGTGGCGGAAATTGATTTGCTGGTAAATAAATATGGTCAAAAATATATCAGTTTTTTTGATGATAATTTTGTGGTTGATAAAAATCGAACGAAGGAATTGTGCCAGTTGATACGGGAAAGGAATTTTCCCAAAGACGTGATTTTTGATTGTCAGACGCGCGGCGACGCCGTTAATGAAGACATCCTTCAGGAATTGAAATCAGCCGGCTTTAAGAGTATTTTTTTCGGCCTGGAAACCGCTTCCGAGCGACTAATGAAATTAATAAATAAAGGGGAAACGGTCAAACAAAATTTTGCTGGCGTTAAATTGGCAAAAAAAATCGGCTTCCAAGTATCAGCCGCCTTTATTTTGGGCTTGCCGACCGAGACCAGAGAAGAAAGGCGCCAGGCCTATAAAATGGCCAAGGAATTATCTTTGGATAATGTCAGATTCAATAACGCCACTCCATATCCGGGAACCGAACTTTATAACATTGCGATAAAAGAGGGGCGGTTTAATCCCGGAAAGAATTGGGAAAATTTGAGCGCTTGCGGCACTTTTGTAGAAAGTCCGTTTAAAAGCTCGCCATTATCTTATTGTCCTTTGACCACCACCGAAAAAGAACTGCGCCGCGATATCGCGAGAGCCAATTTATTTTTCTGGTTTTCGCCGGTCAGAATATGCCGGATTCTGACCAGTGGCAATGTTGGCGGCGGCTGGTTATCGTTGCCCAATAAATGGTATTTGAAGCCAAAAGAATGGTATTATCTTTCAAAGATGGGCCTACGATTATTTCTGTCGTTGATAAAAAGTTTTATTTAGTGAGATGAAAATTTTAAAAAGTTTTTTCAAAAAATTTTTAATTTTATTGGCGTATTTGTCTGACCGGTGGTGGGGTCAATTGTTTTTGGTTTCTTGGCCGATTTTAATAATTTTTGTTTTAGTTTTTTTTAGGGGAGAAGTATTTACTCAGCCGGATGTCGCGACTTACTATTATCCAACCGTTTTTTCTTACGGCCAGGCCATTAAAAATAATCTTAATCCGTTTTGGGACCCATTAACCCTTTCCGGTTTTCCCGCCTTTATTTTCAGCGGCCAATTTTTTTCGCCGGTTTCTTTTATTTTTTTCGGTCTCTTTCATTTTTTGACGGCCTTTCATTGGTTATTGGCCGCCAATTTGATTTTGGCGGGATTTTTTACCATTCGTTTAATTAAACGGCTTGGCGCCTCCAATGCCGCGTCAATCGTAGGCGGTTTGGCCTATGTTATCAGTTTAGAAGCGTCCATGGGCATTGACTTGCCGCTGGTTAGCGCCGGACCGCTCTTGCCCTTGCTATTTTTGATTCTACTGGCTGATTTTAAAATAAATCGCTGGTGGCTGGTTGGGCTGGGCGGCTTACTGATTGGTTTTGCCGGCCTCGCCGTTCATGTTAATTGGTTGGTTATTATTTTAACGGGCGGATTTTTGTTTTCTTTGGGTCTGGGCTGGTTGCATCAAACAACCGGGCGGGGCGGGCGCTTAAAAGCGCCGGTTCGTTATTTGATAATGGGGATAATCGGCGGCGCCATCAGTTTAATTCAATTCTTGCCGATGATCGTTTTTACGCCGCTAAATTATCGCTGGGGAGGAATGGCTTATCGTCTTTCCTTGTCGGAATCGGTTAAGCCGTTTGATTTAGCCAGTTTTATTTTTCCCAGTTTTGGTTTGCCCTTTTTCACTTCTTTCCCCTTTCTTTATTTTGGGATTGCCCCCTTGATTTTTCTAATCGCGGCCATATTTATAAAATCGCGGCCCGCCAGATTTTTTTTGCTCCTATTTGCCTTTTGTTTTCTTCTTGCCATTTGGTATTCGCCATTATTTTGGCTGCTTAAGAAGCTGCCGGTTTTTGCGTATTTACGCGCGCCGTCGCGCTGGCTGTTTTTGGGTTTTTTTGCCGCTTCAGTTTCCGCCGCTTTTGGCGCCGACGGTTTTTTGGCCGCCGGCGATAAAATTAAAAAGGCGATTATGGCGGTTTGGGGCTGGCTTATAATAATTATCACCGCGCTCTCCTTGACGATTAACGCGATTTCTTATTTTTTCGGCAAACAAATTTTGAATTTTATAAAAAATTATTTTGATTCAAATCTTTATTTAAAAACTACGGGTTTGCCTCTGGAACATTACCATCAGGTGATTGACGATTTATTCCAGCGAATGATTAATTTGTTCAGCTTTTCCAACCCGCATTTTTTGTTGCCGTTTGCTTCTCTGGCCGTAAGTTATTTTGTGATAAAATATTTTTACAAAAATAAAAATAAGGCGGGTTATTTTTTGCCGGCCAT
>CAYIRS010000020.1:0-8247 GCA_964365895.1 uncultured Gammaproteobacteria bacterium | reverse complement strand
TTAGATAAAAGCAATTCAAGCTCGCCCAAAGCGGCTTGCCAAAGTTGTTGGTTGTTCATGGCGGCTTAAATTTAAATTTATAAATTGCTGAAATCAATCTGCCTTATATCTTATCATATGATTTATAAATTAAAAAGGGTTTTATTATGGCGGTGGCAAGAGCAATTGTTTATAAGATGTTGATTAGGTGTTAATAAAAAAAATAAAATCACAACTTATTTTAATAAGAATAAAATTTAAAAGCAAATTGACCAATCAGATAAAAAATGTTATTCTTTTTAAGTAATTTGAAAATTATCACCATTAATTTATCTGGCCTTAATAATAATTTAAAAATATTTTTATGCCAAAAATGACGTATCAGCCGAAAACCAGAAAAAGGGCCAAAACCCACGGTTTTAGAAAAAGAAGCCGTACGCCGGGCGGGAAGCGGGTTTTAAACAGCCGCCGAGCCAAGGGTCGTAAAAAACTAGTTTAAAAACTATAATTTTGTCTAATGTTAGCCAAAAAATACCGGTTAACCAAACAAGGCGATTTTAAAGAAGTTTTTTCAAAAGGCCGGGGGCTGGCTGGACGTTTTTTTTCTATCAGATACGCGCCCAATACTTTAGAAAATAGCCGTTTTGCCGTGGTGGTTGCCAATAGGGTCTCAAAAAAAGCGACCCAAAGAAATCGCTTAAAAAGGCAAGTAAGAGAGATAATTTATCTAAATTTAGATAAGATATGTGGTGGAAATTTTGACATTATTGTCAATGCGTTATTCCCCGCCCTAAACAAAGAATTTTCAAATTTAGAAGGGGACTTGCTGGCTATTTTTAAAAAAATAAACTTATTCAATGATAAAGCTGTATTATTTCCCCCGTTATTTTTTGCTAAAATTAATAAGAATTTACCAAAAAACCCTTTCTTTTGACCAGGGCGTTTTTAAAGTATTTTTCCCCAATGGTTATTGCCGGTTTCACCCCACCTGCTCGGAATATGGTTATCAAGCCATTGAAAAATATGGTATTATTAGGGGTGGCTTAAAGGCCCTGGGGCGGATTTTTCGCTGTAATCCCTTTAGTAAGGGCGGGCACGATCCATTAAAATAGCTTATAGGTTGTAGCTTGTAGGTTGTAGAAAATTTAGGACAAGTCCATAATCTACAAGCTACAACCTACAAGCTAATTTAAAAAACATGATTCAACTCTTTAATACTATTTTCTACCAGCCCATATTAAACTTGTTGGTGTTTTTTTATAATATAATTCCCGGGCATGATATCGGCCTAGCCATTATTTTAATCACAATTTTTATAAAATTGATTTTATATCCCTTCTCTTTAAAATCATTACAATCACAGAAGGCCCTGCAAGAATTGCAGCCAAAAATAGATGAAATTAAAATAAAATACAAAGGTCAAAAAGAAAAATTGGCTTCGGAAATGATGCGACTATACAAAGAAGAAAAGGTCAGCCCCTTTTCTTCTTGTTTGCCCCTGCTAATCCAATTCCCGTTTTTGATCGCGGTTTATCAGGTTTTTATGGTCGGATTGACCAATGGCAGTTTAGCCGCTCTTTATCCTTTTGTTTACAATCCCGGCTCTATCACCACCATCGCTTTTGGTTTTTTAGATTTAGCCAAACCGCAGATTGTCTTGGCGGTGTTGGCGGCGGCGGCTCAATTCTGGCAGGCGAAAATGCTGATTGTCAAAAAACCCGAGGTAAAATCAGCCGGCAGCAAAGACGAAAATATGATGGCGACCATGAATAGGCAAATGGTTTATTTTATGCCGATAATGACCATAGTGATTGGCGCCAGCTTGCCGGGCGGTTTGGTTTTATATTGGTTTGTCATAACTTTGCTTACCGCCTTACAGCAAGTGGTTGCTTTCAAAAAGAAAAGCCCAGCCATTACCCTGGTCACCAGAACGGCCTTACCCGCCAGTAATTTATCGCCGGAAAAACAAATAGAAGATCATAAGAACGATTAAAATAGTTTTGTAACCATCTCATTAACTAAACTAATATGCTATTATCAGGCAAACAATTAATTGGCTTGCCGGTAAAAACCAAAGATGGCCGATATCTTGGCCGGATTAAAGATTTTGAATTAGAGACCACAAGCGGCCAGATTGCCAAATATATTATTGCCAGCTCTGATTTGGTAAAAAAGATTTTGGCGCAGGATTTAATTATTGACCAAGGCCAGGTTTTAGAAATTAATAATCAGGCCATGATTGTGGCCAGTGGTTTGGTGGGCGATAAGGCCTTAGTGAGCGACCCGATATCAACTTAATTATTATAAAAACAATAAATATTCTGTTTTACGCAGATTGAGATGATTATAAAACTATTTTAGCTGCAATTTGTCTTTTTCGGCTACGACTTCGTCAGGCGGCGCGAAAAGATTTTCACCGTAGCTACTGCTACGGCTCAAATCATTTTGCTGGCTTTCCTCGTCTCGCCGGAAAAATCCGAAATTTCGCTTTAAAATAGTTTTATAATCATCTCATATTTTTTAATGGCAGATAACTGAAAAATATTTTATGAACAACAAATCATTGGGTATCTGCATTGGCGCTTCCACAATCTCTTTTGTGATGACCAAAAAGTCAGAGTTAAAGATTGAAATACTATCGGTTAAATCCATGGCTCATGGCGGCAATCCGAAAAAGGTATTAATTGATTATTTTCATAATATTGATTTTACTGATTTATCGGTAGTGGTAACCGGCAGAAAGTTTAAGGAATTAATTAATTGCTTTTCGGTTTCCGAGCCGGAAGCAATTGAACGGGCAATTAAATTTTTGGATTTGGGGGGCAAATATGGAGCCGTGGCCAGCCTGGGCGGTGAGAATTTTATGGTTTATTGCCTTAGTGATAAGGGCGATATCAGCAATGTTTTAACCGGCAATAAATGCGCTTCGGGCACCGGTGAATTTTTTCTTCAGCAAATAAGAAGAATGGATTTAAACGTTGAAGAAGCCGTTTTATCGGCGGCCGATCAGGAGCCGCATCATTT
Source organism: uncultured Gammaproteobacteria bacterium (assembly GCA_964365895.1). Lineage (GTDB taxonomy): Bacteria > Patescibacteriota > Patescibacteriia > 2-01-FULL-39-33 > 2-01-FULL-39-33 > JBAZQS01. The sequence goes on along the minus strand of CAYIRS010000020.1, from coordinate 5,244 downwards.
ATCCGGCCGTTGCAGTGTTTTTTGTAAAAGCGATTGCACCCATGCTTTAAATAAGGGCGCGTCCAAAGGCAGGGTAGTCGCCGGCCTTTGCCAAATGATCGCTAATAAAATTATTGAGCTTTTAGCAAAACAAAAATCCGAAAAGATTATTGTCATTGGCGGCGTCTCAAAAAATAAAAGCGTAATTCATTTTTTGCGGGAAAAATATCCTAATATTTACATTCCAAACGAAGCGGCCTACTTTGAAGCTTTGGGCGCGAGCTTAATCGGTTTAGAAAAAGAATCAAAGATAAATAAAGAAAAAATTTTTAGATCAGGGGCATCACGCTTTTCTTTTTTGGAGCCGCTCTCGGACGCCGCTTCAAAAGTAGTTTTTAAAAACATTGAAAGAGGCGAGGCGGAACCAGGCGATGTTTGCTTAGTGGGGCTTGATGTCGGCTCAACTACGACTAAAGCGGTGGTTATTAGAAAAAGTAACAATGCTTTATTGGCTTCGGCCTATTTGCGAACAAATGGCAATCCAATTGGCGCTTCCATTGAGTGCTACGGGGAACTAAAAAAACAAATTAATCAGCCGGTTAAAATAATCGGACTTGGGGTGACCGGTTCGGGTCGGCACATCGCCGGGCTCCACGCCTTAACCAAAGCCGTGATTAACGAGATTATCGCCCATGCCGTCGCCGCCGCCTTTTTTGACCAGGAGGTGGATACGATTTTTGAAATCGGCGGCCAAGACGCGAAGTATACGTATTTGACCAATGGCATTGCCAGCGACTATGCCATGAATGAGGCCTGCTCGGCCGGTACCGGTTCTTTTTTAGAGGAGGCGGCTCGAGAATCATTAAATATTGATTACCGAGATATCGGCGAGATGGCTTTAAAGGCGGACCAGCCGCCCAATTTTAATGACCAATGCGCCGCCTTTATTTCCAGTGATATTAAAAACGCGAGTCAGGAAGGTATCTCTCAAAAAAACATTGTCGCCGGCTTGGTCTATTCCATTTGTCTGAATTATATCAATCGGGTTAAGGGCAATCGGCCGGCCGGCCATAAAATTTTTATGCAGGGCGGCGTGTGCTACAATCGGGCCGTACCCATTGCTATGGCCTCTTTGGTTAACAAAGAAATTATTGTTCCGCCCGAGCCGGGCTTAATGGGCGCCTATGGGGTTGCCCTTGAAGTTAAAAACCGGCTGGAATTGGGTTTATTAAAAGAGGTTGAATTTGATTTTGATCAATTAATCAATCGAGAATTTAAACCTGGCCGGGATTTTGTTTGCTTCGGCGGCGGCGAGGACTGCGACCGCCAGTGTAAAATTTCCCTTATTGAGGTCGAGGGCAAAAAATATCCTTTTGGCGGCGCCTGCAATAAATATTATAACCAGCGGCTGAATCTTACGGCCGAGACCGAAGCCAATGATTACGTAAAAATCAGGCAGGATTTAGTTTTTAAAAAATACGCTTCTTTGCCGGCCGGTAGCGGCCAGACCATGGGCATTGCCAGAAGTTTTTTAACCAACACTTTTTTTCCTTTTTATTATAATTTTTTCACCAAATTGGGATTAAGAGTTGTGGTTTCAGAAAAGGTGGAGGCCGAGGGAGTAGATAAGATAAGATCATCTTTCTGCTACCCGGTGGAAATTGCCCACGGTTTATTCCAAGACCTAATTAATCAACAGCCGGATTATATATTTTTGCCCCATATTACCCAGACAGGCAATGAAAAAGAAAGCGGTTATAAAAGGACGTGTGTTTTTGTCCAAGGCGAGCCATATTATATTAAAGTCGCTTTTAGCGAGGATAAATTGCCCAAAATTATTGCTCCGATAATAGATTTTTCTCAATCGAAAGAAAAGCTGGTTAGGGTTTTTATCGCTCTGGCGAAAGAGCTGGGAAAAAATTCAGCCGAGGCGCGAGAGGCATATGACCTTGCCGATAAGAAACAGGGGGAAATGTTAATGGAATTTAAGGAGTTGGGTAGGCAAGCCATCGCCAAACTTGAAGCCGATAAAAATAAATTTGCCGTTGTTTTATTCGGTCGGCCCTATAACGCTTTTGCTAAAGAGGCGAATTTAGGCATACCGCATAAAATCGCCTCAAAAAACATTATGATTATTCCTTATGATTTTTTGCCCAGCGATGAATTGCCGTCATATGAGCATATGTATTGGTATTCTGGCCAGCAAATAATAAGGGGCTCGCGGTTTGTAAAAAGTCATAATCAGCTATTTGGCTTTTTTATTACTAATTTTTCTTGCGGGCCCGATTCTTTTATTATTTCTTATTTTAGAAAAATAATGGGCGTTAAGCCGTCTTTGACTCTGGAATTAGACAGCCACTCGGCCGATGTGGGCGTTGATACCAGAATAGACGCGGCTATGGATATTATTAAAAATTATTTGGAGCTTAAAAAGCAAAATAAAATCAATGACCAGACGGCGGAATTTAAGCCACTGGTCGTGGGCGGAAATAAGGGCAAATTTGTTATCACCGAGTCCGAAGGCAAAAATTATAATTTATGTTCTCCCGAGGTGGAGGTGGTTATTCCTTCAATGGGCCGGTTTGGCACCGAGTTATTAGCCGCCGTTTTTAAATCCGTTGGCGTAAATGCCAAGCCGCTACCAGTGCCGACTCTTAAGACCTTAAAGTATGGCCGCAGCCATACGAGTTGCAAGGAGTGTTTGCCATTTATTTTAACTACCGGCTCAATGATAGAATATGTCAATGAAGAAAACATAGAAGGCAAAAAAATATTATTTTTTATGCCTCATAGTACGGGCCCGTGCCGCCAAGGGCAATATTTTATCGGACTAAAAGACACAATCAATGAATTGAAATTGAAAGATGTGGGCGTCCTTTCCTTAAATGATGAAAATTCTTACGGCGGTCTTGGCCTGAAGTTTTTTCTTAAGGCCTGGCTCGCGGTTTTAATTTCCGATTCTTTAGGTGATATGGAAAATGCGATTTTTGCCTTAGCCAAAGACCCGGTGGCCGGACTAAAGATATTAAACCAAGAATGGGAAAAGTTACTGCCCGTGGTTAGCGGCGGCGGCCTTAGCCAAATTTTTTCGCAGCTGAATTTGCTGGGCGAACAACTGGCAAACATCAAACTCAAGCAGCCACTGGAAAAAGCCAAAATTATTTCCTTAATTGGCGAGGTGTATGTCAGGAGAGAAGAATTTTCCCGTTTAGACCTGATTAAGGCCCTGGCGGAAAAGGGCTTTGTGGTAAAAGTCGCGCCCGTGGCCGAATATCTTTATTATTGTAATTATTTAACCAAAAAAGGCATGAGGGGCGATAAGGCGGGGTTAAGGGAAAAGATTAAAATTACTCTGCAGGATTTACTGCAGAAATATTTTGAGCAAAAAGTTAAAAGGATATTGTCTCGCTCGGGGCTAATTCATTTTGATTATGTAGATGTAGAAAAAACACTTACTTATGCCAAAAATTTTATTTCCGAAAAGTTACTGGGCGAGGGGGTTTTGACCACTGGTTTAGCGCTTCGGGAAATTATTAATGAGTCCTGCGGCGTTATTTCCATTGGCCCATTTGCTTGTATGCCGTCTCGCTTAGCTGAATCAATTTTAAGCAAAGAGATGACTTTAGCGGGCAAAATAAAGAGCGGAGGAGGCAAACACGGCCACTTAAGCGGTAAGGTTTCTTCCCTGCCTTATCTGCACATTGAGACCGACGGTAATTTATATCCGCCCATCACCCAATCAAAGATAGAAATTTTTATGCTTCAAGCGGAAAAGCTTTATGAGATGATAAACAAATAAAAAAACGCTTTGATTATCGGAGCGTTTTTTGAATATTATTATATACTTCCCTTGCCCACAATCATTCTCAATTTTTTTGGCTGGACTTTTATTTCCACCGGCGTTTTTAAAATTTTTTTTTCGTCCATTAATAATATCGGCATCGGTTTTTCGGCGGACAACCTGATTTTTTTAAAAGTTAAATGGCTTAAAACGGCCTTTCTGATTAAAATTTTTTTTTCTATATTCTCAATAAATAAGTCCAAGTATTCATCATTAGGCGAAGCAAAAATTCCGCGCTGGTAATTTAAATTGCTGATATTTATGATATTGTTTTTGTCGGTAAGATTGATGATATAGTTGCCATCACACTCAATGGTTAATTTTTGTCCGCCCGTCTCTATGGCGCTAATAAAGTAATAATTATTTATTTTTCCTAAATCAATCCGCTTAACAATTCTTGCCGATAGAACATCGCAGGCATATTCACCTTGAGGAATGTTTAGCAGCCCGGCAATACACTCCGAGTGTATGGGGATATAACCAATGACCACATTTAAGTCCATTATCAGATTGATTGTTTGACCTAAGGTTTTGTCACTACCAACCACCACGACCGTTTTGACGCCGCGTCTTATCTCTTCGGCCAGGATCTGCTGGATATTCTTTAAGAATGATAAATGATTAATTTTGCCATTAATGCCCAAATCGGTTAACCGGTTTTCTATCTTCGCCAACAAGCTATTGTATTTTTTATCGTTCAAAAAAGAATCATAAATATAATAATACATAAATTGGTAAGTTTTTAGAAATGGTTAGGTTTTTGCCCTTGAGGATTTTGTTTCGGTTTTAATCATCGGCTCTAATTCCTCATCTTCATCGGTGTCGGCTGACCGGGAGCTTAACTCAATTTTTTCCTGCTTGGAAAAGTTCGGTTTCGGCGTCTTGCTTTTGCCGTCGCCCATCTGGCATTTGCCGTTTAAAACTGAGCCGGAAGCGACAATCAGGATATTGGTTTTGATGTCGCCATAAACCTTGGCGGTGGAAGTCAGTTCCAGTTTTTCCTTTACCTTTATGTTGCCCTGGACTTCGCCGGCAATTAAGACATTTTCCGCGCTCACATTGGCAAAGATTTTTGATTTTGACCCGACCCTTAAGTCGCGGGAGGTCTTAATGGTGCCGCAAACCATGCCCTCCACGATAATATTGCCCTCGGTAATAAAATCACCTTCAATCTTAACCGATGGCCCGATAATAGTTTCGGTTTCATTATTGGCTGGTGTTTCTTTAAACATAAGATTATTGATTATTAATTATAGTTTTGTAACCATCTCAATTTGTATTTTACTTAAAGAAATCGCTCTTGTCAAAGCTATTTTTTTATGGTATATTGTTTCAGTCCTTACTATATTTTTACGGAAACTAATTAAGAGATGGCTATAAAACTATTTTATCTATAAATTTAGGACTTTTTGAGCGAGACAAGG
>CAYIRS010000019.1:0-8751 GCA_964365895.1 uncultured Gammaproteobacteria bacterium | reverse complement strand
TTGGGATATTTTTTATTAAAATTCAAATCGTTTTCAATGCCAAAAAAATCCGGCAGGGAGAGAAAAAATAAATGCAAAGCATGGCTGTGAATTATTTGAGCCAATTCTAAAACCTTGCGCAATTTAATGGTCTGCGGGGTGGGCATAATTTCAAAAGCATTCTCAATCGCTTTTATGGATGACAGCTTATGCACCACCGGGCAAATCCCGCAAATGCGGGCGGTGATTATCGGGGCTTCAGAAAAATGCCGGCCGACCAAAATTCCCTCAATCAGCCGAGCACCCTCGGTCGTGATAATTTTGGCTGATTTAACGTCGCCTTTAAGGATTTCGGCCACAAAATCGGCCTTGCCCTCCATTTTTCCGATGTGATTTATTTGGATTTTCATAATTTTAATTTAAGCCGCTTCCGAAATTTGATGCCTCTTTTCTTTTAAAACATTATATTTTTCAATCGCCAAATCAATGGCCCGCCCATAATCTTCTTTACTCCCGGAATTGAGTAAATCATAAACTTCATCACTATCTATTGCCTCTCGAAGAATAGCAGAATTCTCAAAATTATTTTCTTCAATCCATTGTTGAATTTTTTGCTCGTCACCGCCAAACAGCTTTTTAATAATTTCCCCCTCAAAGCCAATATTTATATGTTCGACCTCCGTGGTTGATTGATGGCTCATAAATTTATTTTTTATTTTTTATTTATTTCCTCGCCCAATTCTTTTAAAATTGAATCTCGGGCGCCGAATATTTCCATTATTCTATAAACCTGTTCTTTAGAAAAATTTTTAAGCAAATAGTTCATTAAATTCTCAACTTTTGCCCCTTCAAATAAGCCGCGACAACCCCAGCAGGCCTGTTTGCTTTTTAAACAGATGGCTTTACAGCCGCCCAAAGTAATCGGACCTAGGCAGATCTCGCCCTTCTGAAGCAAACATTTATAGCCCTTAATCTGACATTCATTACAAACCGGATTTTGTGGTATCCTAAAAAACTTTTTATTTAATAGCTGATAAACCACTTCCATAAACTCATCGCCGTCAATGGGACAGCCGGGAATGGTAAAATCGACTTTAACAAAATTATCCACTTCTTTAATATCGGGATTGGCCACCTTTAAAGTTTTATAAACCTGCTTGATGGTTTTGCTTTTTTGGCGATAATTTTTTATTTCCCAAACACCGCCCAAAGCCGCGCAATTGCCCACCACAATTAATAAATCCGAACGTTTTCTGATTTCTTTCAATAAATTTATATTTCCTTTGGTTACGGGATTGCCCTCCACCAAACAAATATCATAACGTTCGGCAAATTCCGGACCTTCTTTTATAAGCCGAAAATCCTCAACTTCAAAATTTTTGAGCAAATTTAAAAATCGCCGGCCACAATCCAGCATCACGAATTGGCAGCCCTCGCAGGAAGTGAGGCCGATAATGGCAATTTTGGGTTTTCTTTTTTGTTTTTTAAATTTTAATTTCATTTACGCGCTTAATTGGTCTGCTTAATTGGTCTTTTAATTAATTATATTAATTAGAATATTAAATGTAAATATCCCGCTCTCCGGCTTTAATCCTCTGAAGACCGGCGATTAGATTGCCTTTAACATTTTGATTATCCATTTTTTCAATTTCTTTTTTTATCAATTCCTCACCAATAAAACGAGTTTTCTTGGAACCGTAATCAAGCAAATATTCCTGAAAAGTCATCAGAGCGTTGGGCTGGCATAATTCGTGTATTTTTCCGGTTTTGGCTAAGGCCATAAATCTGGCACCCGTTCTTTTGCTCCGATAACAGGCCGTGCAAAAACTCGGCAAATATCCCAGTTGGCAAATATCAGCCACCACTTCATCCAAGCGGCGATGATCATGAAGATTGAACTGCTCTAATTCTCCATTTTCCGCCGTATCTTTTTCCGCGGTATATTTTTTATAGCCGCCGGGCGACGTTTTGGACGCGGCCGAGGTTTGGGATATGCCGATCTGGAAAGCGCGCCGTCGTATTTCCGGCGTCTCCCGAGTTGAGATAATCATGCCCGTATAGGGCACGGCCAGTCGGATTATGGCGATAATCTTTAAAAAATCAGCGTCAGAAACCCTAAATTCCGGATTAAAGCTCACGGTGAGAGCGCGATTAAATCTCGGCACGGATATGGTGTGCGGCCCCACGCCCAATTTTTTATCTAAATATTGAGCGTGCGCGATTAAGGACAAGACCTCAAATTTAAAATCATAAAGGCCGAATAAAACTCCCAGGCCAAAATCATCAAGACCGGCGGCAAAAGCTCTTTCATGAGCGGTTATTTGCCTTTCATAGTCGGCTTTCGGGCCTTGATGAATTTTTTCATAAGTTCCTCTGTGATAGGTCTCTTGAAATAATTGGTAAGTGCCTATGCCCGCGGATTTTAATTTTTTATAATCTTCCGTGGCGGTCGCGGCAATATTAACATTGACTCGGCGTATTTCTCCTTTACCTGATTTGGTTTTATAAATCGTATTTATGACATCCACCACATAATCAATTGGATTATTTATCGGATCCTCTCCAAACTCCAATAATAATCTTTTGTGGCCCATATCTTCTAAAATCTTGACTTGTTGGGCCACTTCCTCCAGGGCTAATCTTTTTCTGGGCGCTTTATTTTGAACGTGAAAAGCGCAATACCGGCAATTATTAACGCAAAAATCGGAAACATACAGCGGCGCGAATAAAACCAATCTATTGCCATAAATTTCCTGTTTTATTTTCGCGGCCGTTGAAAATATCCTTTCTAAGTCCGGCTGATGGTCAAGATTAAGTAAAAACGCGACCTCGTTGAGATTTAAGCCATTTTTTGCCAGCGCTTTTTCTAAAATTGCCTCTAAGTTGATATTCTTATTTTCCGAGGCCTTTGACAAAATTTCTAAAATTTCTTTTTCTTCAACAAAAGCCATATCTAAATTTTAATCTTTAATTCTTTTTCCATCATCTTATAGCTTAATTCGCCCTTGAACAGCGCCCATTTTTCATATTTTTTTTCCTGGTCAAAAAATTTATTTTCATAAATATAATATTTCTGGCGATATTTTTCCGGCGTTAAATTCAACATCACCGAATTGGCGCCGGCCCTAAAAGCTTTCTGCCGCGCCTCATGGCCAACGATTGTTTCCATGGCCGTGGTAACCGGAATGCGGCTTTTGGGCATAACCAATCTGGCCACGGCGATCATTTTTAATACCAGAGCAAAATCAATTTTTTCTTGATTGGCAAGCGGGGTGTGGCGCGAGGGAATTAATGGACCAAATGAGGGCATAAATGTATTCAGTTCTTTCATCAGTAAAATATCATTGGCCAAATCACCAAGTGTCTGACCGGGCAAGCCAACAATAGAACCCGTGGAAATTACATAACCCAATTCCCTCATTTTCTTTAAATTATTTATTCTATCCGCTAATTCATATCCCGGCCTCATCTGGCTGTATATTTTTCTATTAGAAGTTTCAAACCGATACAATACGCCTCCGGCGCCCGCCTTTTTTAAAATTTTATATATTTCAAATGGCCTGTCTCCAATGCTTAAATAGATAAAAACTCGGCATTTATGTTTTATTTCCTTAACAATTGAACAAAGTTTATTTTCATCAAACCACACATCCTCGCCCGATTGCAAGACCAAAATTTTATAACCCTTGTTAACGGCATTAACCGCCGTTTCTATGATTTCATCTAGCGTCATCCGGTATCTGGTAATTATTTTATTGTCTTTTCTTAATCCGCAATAAAGGCAATTGTTGCGGCAAAAATTTGAAAATTCTATTATCCCGTGGAGGCAAATATGATCTTTTATGTTTAATTTTCTCGTGATATTAGCTTCTGAATACAGGGCCTCCGATAAAGATGGGTCTTCTATTTGCAATAAATATTCTATATCTGATTTGGTCAATGATTTTTGGGAAGCGGCTGCCAGCGCTCTTTTGAAATTTTCTGCCAAATTTTCATAATCCGGCTTCGGATAAGAAGCCAGTAAATCAAAAATTTCACGGGCGTCTTGCTCGCTTATTTTTTTAACCAAAAAATCGTTGGTATACAAAACCCAATCGCCGGTCTTGATTCTATCAGACCGGTTAAATCTGATTTTAAGATTATTTCTTCCGGTCGAAATTAAAGCCGTCTTATCATTTTCAACTGATAAAACTTTTCCCGGTAAAGTTAGGCACATACGACAAAATTTTTAATTTTTAATTTTTAAATAAATAACTCAAATTTTTAATTTTTAAACGAAATCGCATTGTTTAGAAATTTAGACATTAAAAATTATTTAAAAATTAAAAATTAAAAATTATTTTCCAAATTTATACAAGTAAATTGTTAATTGATTTTTGTCCGGTTTATCAACCCGCTCCGGCTGCCATTCATTGATGGGCCAACAGCTCACCACCACTCTGGCGGCCGGTTTTAATTCTTGATTGAATTTTTTTAATAATCGGCCGTAACTCTTGCTCAATAGAAAGACAAAAATCACATCCGCGTTAGAAATATTTCTGCCAAAAAAATCGCCGTATAGAATTTTTGAGCCCGGAACAAAAAAACTTTTTATTTTGGCAAACAGATAGGGCAAGATAAAAATTTCCACGCCCGTCGCTTTGGCGCCCCTTTTTGCCGCGGCAAAAACCAGTCGGCCGTCGCCACAGCCCAAATCATAGACCACATCGCCTTCTTTTATTTCCGCCAAGGCAATCATTCTTTTGACATCTCTCTTTCTGGTGGGCAGCCAAGGCGCGGCGGAAATGGCGCCAAACGCGGCCGTCAAGAAAACCAAAAAAATTATTATATAAAGCCAAATCATATTTTTATGTCATTGCGAGGAGGCGTAATCGCCGACGAAGCAATCTTTTGGCCTTTTTCCTTAGATTGCTTCGTCGGATTACCTCCTCGCAATGACGATTAATAATAAATTAAATTACTCCCGGTATCTCTTTTATCTCGCTCCAGCTAAACACGGGTCCGTCTTTACAAACATAATACGGCCCAATGGCGCAATGCTGGCACACGCCATTACCGCAATACATTTTTCTTTCCAGCGATAAATAAATATTTTCCTCGCTAATTTTTCTTTTTTTTAATTCACCAATGACAAATTTATACATCATGGGCGGTCCGACCAAAACCGCCACGGAATTATCCGTAATTTTACTGAATTTAAATAAATCCGTCACCCGCCCCTTTTCCCCGCCCCATTTCTTGGACGGCTTTTCCAAAATAATGCTTAATTCGGCGCGGCGGTTCCAAGCGCCATATTCTTTTTTAAACAACAAAGTGTCCTCATTGAGACAGCCATAAAATACCTGCAAAACCGTATTTTCTATCCGGCCGTTAAGATAATCAATGATGAGCGGCCTTAGAGGCACAAAACCGCAGCCGCCGCCCACCAAAATCAACGGCTTATTTTTAAACTTATCCAGATCAAAGCCGTTGCCAAATGGGCCGCGAATATCCACTATATCCCCGCTTTTTAGGGTGTGGAGTTTGGCCGTTAAATTCCCCGCCCGGCGTATGGCTAATTCAAAAAAATTCTTGGCGTTAAAATGAGAGGAGCAAAAACTGATCGGACACTCGCCCCAGCCGGGCAAGCCGATTTGCGCGAATTGGCCGGGAATAAAATCAAAATCACGCTGCGCTTTTTTATCTAAAAATCGCAGGCGAAATAATTTTGTGTCAATGGATTCTTGATTGACCGCGATTATTTTTGCTTTTTGCGGCTGATAAATATTTATCATTGTATGGATTTAATTACCTCATTAATTTTTATGCCCACGGGACACACCTGGCTACAGCGGTTGCAACTTACGCATCCGGGCAAATTATATTCATGAGGAATGCGCACAAATTTATGCGTGTACCAAAAATAAATTTTTTGCTTGACGGTGTCAAGCTCTTTGTGTCCGCCCGCCACCCTGGAAAAATCATTATAAAAACAATTGCCCCACCGGCGGCAACGGGAGGCGCTTTCCGGATTAGCGCTATCATTAAAATCAAAACAAAAGCAGGTCGGGCAGACAATGGAGCATTTGCCGCAAGCCAGGCATATTTTATCCAATTCGTCCCAAATTTTTTTATTGAATGACTTATCTACTCTATCTTTAAGCAACAACATTCTTTTATCCGGCCCTTTTTCAGCAATCGGGCCGGCAAATTCAATATTTTGGTAATTGCTGGCGCCGAATTTCTCCAAAATATTTTGTCCACTCTCCGACCCGGAATAAATTTTAAGCTGGCCATTTTTTAATTTGAGAATGAAAACATCAAACGCCAAATGCTCCAAAATATCTTCTTCAAAGTTGTGGCTAAAGACCTTGTGTTTTTTATAATCAGCGGAAAGGTCGGCGCTATAACCGATTAAAATTATCCTTTTCCGGCGCTTTTGATAATAAGAATCGGGCCCAAAAACTTGGTCCAGCAAGGTTAGAGCTTTCAAATCCAAAATATGCGCGCCCACGCCAGCCAGAGGCGGATAATCGGTCTTTGATTCAATTAAATTATTTTTTACCTTTTCAAAAAGCCGCTCCTCGGGCGGCAAAAAAATATCTTTCCAGCTGTTTATCGGCATTTCGGTTGACCAAACAATATCTTCAATGTTTTCCACTTCTTTAATTTTTAAAATATCATCCTCTCTTTGCGGCGCAAATAAAAAAAACGACTCGGCTAATTGAGATAAAAATTTATTTAATTCTTTTTGATTCATGGCTATATTATAACACAAACCAACCAAATTATTAAGAACATCCCTCAATTTCTAATCCCCAATCGGAGTCGGGGACAAATTTTTAAATAATGTTAAAAATGTTTCTTTTTGGCTATTTAAAAGTTGGCCCATGGTAATCGGTTTATCAAGCGGCAATAACCCCTTGGCTGATGATACCATTAAGAGCAAATTCCAGCCAAGGCCCAAAATTAAAATCAGATATATGAACCGATTTAAAAATCTTTTTCTCTTATGCTTTAAATAATCAAGTATAAAAGCCAAACCAACCGCAAATATAAAAATATAATCGCTCATTCGCCTGGCGCCAAAAGATCGGCCGCCCATCCAGTCCACCGTGGCACTGTTAATATAGATCTGACCAAAAAGAATCAATAACAAAACAAAGACCAATGATTTTTGCCACCGGAAATATAAAATCAATCCCAACAAGCAAATTGCCAACAACGGCTGCCAGCTCAACAGGCCATGGTAGCCGGAAAATAAAAAATTAAAAAATTGCGGATTTGACCAATCAAAAAAATCATGGCCTTGCGGGATTAAAACAAATTTACCGAATAAATACCGCCACATTAATAATTGCGGCAAAAATACAATCAAGCCGGTTAAAATAAAATATAAAAATGATTTTATTTTGTTGCCAAAAAACATCAGCCGATTGGAAAATAAGATATAGAGAGGAAAAATAATGACCATAATATTTTGCCATCTTACCAGTATGGCCAGCCCCAGCCAAAAGCCCAAAACAATATATTCTTTCGGATTTAGATTATTTTTATATTTCAGGCAAAAATAAAACAAGCCGCTCAAGGCGAAAAAGGAGAAAACATGCGACATGGACGGCTCGTAAATTAAATAAAAAATCATGGGCGAAATCAGCCAGATAATTGACGAAGCGGCCACCGCGATTTTTTTGTTAAATAAATCCTTGAGCGATAAATAGGTAAGCGCCAAGCCCCAAATAAAATAAAATAGGGCGGCAAAAAATATCGCGGCCTGATAGGGCGGACCGAAACCCTCAAGTTCATGCCGCCGGTCCGCCAAACGCCAATTTTTTTCCACGGCGTAGGCCGCGGCAAAAAACGGCGACCATAAAATGCCGGGGCCGATGGAGAACAAATTACTTGCCTTACCGGCCGAAGTAATATTAGCCGACATATTAGCGCCATACAGTTTGTCAAATTGCTGATATTCGTTGGTAAAATCAAAATTGCGGTCAAAAACCAAGGACCTTAAATAGATATAATAGCCATAGCCATCGCCGCCGATTTGCCAGCTTGGCTTTAAGATAAAAATCAAGACCGCGATAATAATCAGGTTGGCAACGATCAGGAAGTAAATATTATTGAGGCGAATTTTCATATATTAATTTTACCCTTATTTAAACAAGAACTCAATTTAAAATACCCCCAAAATAAGCGAGGGTATTATTCCCCTCCTTTCCAAGGAGGAGTGAAATTATTCCTCTCCCTTCCAGGGAGAGGTTAGGTGAGGGTTTGAAAGTCACGAAATTAAGAGTGAGCACTATATAAATTTTATAGTCACTAGTTATGCCAGCTTTCATAACCCCTCTTTGGTCTCCCCTTGGAAAGGGGAGAAAAAATACGCGAGGCCTCTTTCCTAAAGAAGTGGCGAAAACCACTTTATTCTCCCTCAAAAGCGGTTTGCGCGTAAACGCCATAGCCGGCCGCTTCCAGTTTTTTTCTGCCGCCAAGATCCGGCAAATCCACAATAAAAGCCAGCTCAACCACCTTCCCGCCTAACTTTTCCACCAATCTGGCGGCCGCCAAGGCCGTGCCGCCCGTGGCGATTAAATCATCAATAATCAAAACATTCTGCCCGGGTAAAATCGCGTCCTTGTGTATTTCAAGGCAATCCGTTCCGTATTCTAAAGCGTATTCCTCTTTCTCGGTTTCCGCGGGAAGCTTGCCTTTTTTTCTGACGGGCACAAATCCCTTATTTAATTCATAGGAGAGGACGCCGCCCAAAATAAAGCCGCGCGAATCAATGCCCGC
>CAYIRS010000018.1:0-8915 GCA_964365895.1 uncultured Gammaproteobacteria bacterium | reverse complement strand
CTGTCCTACCATTAGACGATCTCCCAGTTTTGAGCACGAGTTTTAGGTGGGACAGGCGCCGGCCACTGTCCGGACCTTATCCCGACGAAAGTCGGGAATTAGACGATCCCCGAATATTTTTTTTCCTAAATCTCCCCCAGCGCGGGGGAGAAAATTATTTCTTTTTTCTTTTTAAGGTGTGCTTTAAAATCGGCACTTTAACTCGCGGGTCTCTTTTTCTTTTTGCCATAGTGATCTTTATGAATAGTTTAAATATTATATCAAATAATTTTATTTTTTTCAAGGGGCACTAAACCTGAATGGCAAAATAATAATAGATTGCTTCGTCGGCGAGTACGCCTCCTCGCAATGACAGCACACATCACATGCGCTAAACTTTGAGATATTTTCCGATGGCCAAACTGCTGGCAATAATATTTAAGACGATAATTCCCAAAAGCTGTCCGCCGAAAATAAGCAAGAAGCGCTGATTAAAATAGCCGACCAGATCAAAAGCGGCGCCGTCAAAAAAATTGGCAAGATGGGGCTGAATGAACGATAAGACGGGATACACCAAAGCCACGGCCAATAAACAGGCAATCACGCCGGAAAATATGCTTTCCAATATAAACGGCGCCCGGATAAACCAATTGCTCGCGCCCACTAATTTCATAATGCTGATTTCATTTTGATGGGTAAAAATCGCGATTCTTACGGTATTAAAAACAATGAGAATGGCGATAATCACAAATATCAAGCTGATGATCAGCCCGCCTCGCCTAATGTTGTCAGTAATGCCGTTAATGCGGTCTATGACGACGCGATGGTCGTCATAACTTTTCTCTTCAATTAATTCAGTGTAGGCGGGATTGTCCACGGCCTTTAATATTTCGGGATAATCGGATAATTCTTTTGCTTTAATAATTAAAGTGGCGCCCAGCGGATTGCCCGCCAATTCTTTTAAGGTATCGCTGATGACCGCATCACTGGCGTGGCGCTGGGTAAAACTTTCCAAATTTTGCGCCGAAGAATGATAAGTGATATCTTTTACCTGGGACAAGGTCTCCAAGTGTGATTTGACTTCGTTGATTTTACTTTCTCTGATGTCGGGTTTGAAATATATTGACACGTCAATTTTTTCCTTGACCGCGTTTATGGCCGAATCAGATACGGCGCTGAGAAAAATTAAAAAATTAATTGAGACAAACGCCAAAAAAATTATAAAAATCGTGGCCAGAGACAGCCAAAAATTCCGCCAAAATGATTGGAGGGCGAAGAGCACGCTTCGATGTATGGCGACTAATAACATAATTTTTTATAAAACATACTTTCCCACTTTCTGGTCTTGGATAACAGCGCCGCGCTCAAGAGTGATGACTCGTTTTCTTAACGAATTAACAATATCTTTATTATGAGTAACCAAAACCACAGTCGTGCCGAAATCATTAATTTTCAAAAGCAAATCAATAATATCTTTTGAATTTAAGGCGTCTAAATTGCCGGTCGGCTCATCGGCTAATAATATTTTCGGCCGATGAATCAGGGCTCGGGCAATCGCCACCCTTTGCTTTTCGCCACCCGACAAATTTTGCGGATACCGGTTTGTCTTATCTTCCAAATCCACAATTTTTAAAACCTGCGGCACGATTTTATTGATGCGACTTTTGGCGCTACCGGAGACCTGCAGGGCAAAAGCCACGTTTTCAAAAACCGTTTTTTTGGGCAATAATTTAAAATCCTGAAATACCACGCCGATCTGCCGCCTTAATATGGGGATTTGACGGCGCTTGATGTCGGTAATATCCCAGCCGCCGATAATAATTTTACCGGCGGTCGGCCTGATTTCCGCGATCAACAAGCGGATAATGGTGGTTTTACCCGAGCCCGACTGGCCGACAATGGAAACAAACTCGCCTGGCTCAATATGAAGCGCGACCTCCTTTAGGGCCACGGTCCCGCCCTCAAATTTTTTTGTTACTTTGATTAAATGAATCATAAAAAGTTTAAATTCTAAATCCTAAATTCTAAACTCTAAATAAATATCAAATTCAAAATTCAAAAATTTAAAATAATGTCATTTTTTTGGAGTTTGTGATTTTGGACTTTTGAATTTGTTTAGAATTTAGAGTTTAGAGTTTATTCTATTGGCATTACTTTTACGTTTATTATACCTAAACTGGTCGGCGCCAAGACCTTGAAAGCGGTTTTTGATAAATCCAATATCCGGTCCTGGCAGGGGCCCATGATTTTTTGTTCTTTCTCGGTCCAATCGGAACATTTCTTGGGGCCATAGTCCTTTATGGTGACAATGACTTCTTTATTGTTGTCGGAATTTATGACTTTTACCTTCGCGTCCTGGGCAAAATCCACGCTGGCCGCGATTAATTGATTTTTATATTTATTATGGACATACCAGGAGGCCAAGCCCGCGATTTCTCTTTCATTAAATAAAGCAAAGATGAGCGATTGTTGTTCGGAAATTTCAAAAGTCAGGGTATGATTGATTGTATCGCGAATTGTGTCCATCTTCACAAATTTCAAATCAGACCAGCGATAATAATAAATTTCCTTATACTGATTATCCGGTTTGTATTTGACGGTAATTTTCGGCCGGATTGAATAGCGGGTTTTTTGAAAACCGTCCTTATTCACAAATTCAAAATAGTATAAATCACTAGCGGGTTCAATATTTTCTGAATAAGTAAAATAATTACTGATACTTTTCTGATCGGCTAATTGCATTAATTTAATCACCGCGTTTTGATCAATTGAACCGGCCGCCGCCGAAAACGTTATTTCCTCGGCCGGCGAGGTTAAAATATAATTTTCATTCAAAGGATATTCAATCTGCCTGATAAAAACAAAGTCTTCGGCCCGGGCCGGATTGATTGGGAAAAAGCCGATAACTAAGACCGTTAAAATCGCAAAATGCCTGATTTTAAATGATTTATAGCGATGTTTTGAATTGATTATGGCCTGAATAATATTTAAACTCATTGATTTTTTACGAAAAATTAGATACCATATATTTATTCGCGGGATTAATTAATCGGTTTAATGCTACCTTCCCAAGGTAGAAAGACGGGTTCGACTCCCGTATCCCGCTTAAGCCACCCCGCCATGACCTGCCCATGTAGCTCAATTGGGTCGAGGCGAAGCCGAGACGGGTTGGAAGCGAGGTTAGGAGCGAAGCGACGACACCGAGCGTCGGACAATCAGCCGGTGGCTGATTGGATGCCAACCCAGGAAGAGCAACGGTATCGCTCGCCCCGTTAAATAAAATACGCCAGGATAGCTCAATTGGTAGAGCAACGGTATCGTAAACCGTAGGTCGAGGGTTCGAGTCCCTCTCCTGGCTTCAATATTTAACGGGGTTCACCCCGTTAAATGCCATTGGGACGGCAATTTTACCGGTGGCAAAACTATTTAACGGGGTAAATAGGTTGTCGGTTCAATTCCGACCATGGGCTTAATCCTTACCGAACATATTTTTTAATCACCGCTTTATCCATCAGCTCTTTAATGTATTTATCCACGTCAACGCGGATTAAAATATCGCTAACTTTCACGCTTTCCCGTCCGCTCTCCGGGTCGGTTAATTTTTCATCCACCTTAATAATATAGTAGCCGATTTTATTAACAAATAATTTATTATAAACCGTGCGCGGCGGCAGAGAAAATACAATTGATTCAAACTCGGGCACGGTTTCGCCTTTGGAAATCAGCCCCAAGTCGCCGCCCGTATTTATGCCCGCCTCGTCTTCCGTATATTGCTTGGCTAAAACCTTAAAATTCACCTTCGGCTGAAGGGCGATTTTTAAAACTTCTTCGGCTTTCTTTTTCGCTTCCTTATTAATTTCTAAATTTTCATCTTTTATTATCGCGGCCTGCAAATTTTCCCGCGCCATCAGCGGCCTTAAAATTTTTTCCTTAAATTCGCCCAAATTCAAATCATATAAACGGCTGATTGTTTCTTCGGCTTTTTGCGGGCCGCCCAGTTGGGTAATTATGGCCTTCAGGGGATTGTCCAAGTCCTGTTCACTGACGACTTTATTATACTTTCTCAATTGTTCTTTCACTAAATTATTGGCCACTAAAATTTGAAATATTTTTTCATTAACATTATTTCCCCCGCCCAAATTTAGAGCCACGCCTTCCCGATTATTGCTTATCGCTGATTTTAGGACTTTAATATTATCTAAATAATCAATAAGTTTAATGTTCTGGCCATTAACCGCGCCGGCCGGCAAATTAAAAATTTTAGCGACCTGATAACTAAAATTATCTTGCCAGCTGAATTTATAAATAGAGACGATATCAATAATAATAACAAGCAAAATAATCAATATTAGAATAATGGCGCCCTTAATAATGGCGGAAATCCGAGCCCCCTTCAAAAAATGGGAGGGGGTTTTGGGTGTTTGCGCCGATAACGGTTTCTGACTAATTGTTTCTTCCGGTTTTAAAGCGCTCGGCAAATTAATTTTTGGCGTCAAAAAATTATCATTGCGAGGAGCCCCGACGTGACGTCGGGGCGACGAAGCAATTTTTCTTTCTTTTTTTTGTGGCGGCTTATTGATTTTCAGAACCGCCTCACCGACCCGCCCCGACGTCACGTCGGGGCGGGAATCAGCTTCTAATTCGGCTAAGACATCGGCTTTGAGTTTCGCCTTTTTTTCCGGAGATAATTGAGCCATAATAATTAATTATATTTTAGAAAAAAATAACGCCACCATTTTAAGGGATTGGCCACCCCCTCTAATTCCTTTGGTTTGATAATATTGCCGATAATCTCGGTATTTTTATTAATAATATTCTCGGGAGCGCTGGGTGTTTCTTTCATAATCATCACCACCTTTTCGCCCGGCTTTTTTAGGCCCAATTTAAGACGCGCTTCTTTTTCTACTCGGCTCCCGCCGCGCCATTCTTCAATCAGAGACCCAAGTTCCAGGTTTTCCCTCTCTGATATCTTAACTTGATTTTCTAAATTGGCGACTTCATTATCAATTTGGCGGCGGTTAATCTTCTCTTTGATGATGCCGACAATCAAAAAAATCAAGATAATACTGCTGATGGCGATAATTATCTGAACGCGGGAGAAATAATATTTATTTTTGCGCCGTGAGCGATTAAACATATTATAGCATTTATCCAGCACCCTTGAAATACCCCCGCCCCGATGGCCATCGGAGCGGGGCTGGATTTATTTAATCGGTAATCAATTTATTAAAAGTGTCATCGCCGAGTTTTTCTTTAATTTTATTAAGCAGAAATCCGGCTGGCGCGCCGCCGGCCGAATTGCCTTTTAGATAATTCTCCTGCCAATATAAAATATCGCCGACCACGCTCTGGGAATTTTTAATGGCGCTTAATTTTAATTTCACCCGTCCCTTGTTTAAAAGATTGACATAAATATCGCCCAAGCGCAAAATCGCGTTGACCGCGCCTTTGGACTCGCAGGAAACATCCCCAATCTTGCCATAAAGCGCCTCGGTCACCACCTGATTAAATAATCCCCTCTGGTCAATATCAATAATCCTCATATTAGTCATCACAAAAACCGTGAAAAAATGAGAAAAATAAATTCTTAAAATGAGCCGAACGCCGATGACCAATAAGAGGGAAAAAATCGCCATCCCCCACCAGCCCCTTTGGAAAAGCGGGTAGATTAAAAAGAAGGGCAGAATAATTAAAATAATCGCCAATATTATCGGCCAGAAATAATGCCAGATTGAGCGCCGAACCATCCTCTTTATCCTTTCACCTTCGCGCAGATTGATATTTTTTAATAATACATTATTCAGCATGGCTTAAGGATTTATTTCTTTTAACGATGAAGTAATATTTTACTAATTCTATCAGTATTATCTGGATGATGCTAATCGCCACCACAAACATCAATTCAGTCCACCCCAAATATACGGTCTGGAAGACCTCTTGAAGAGGGGGAATATAAATAGCGGCAAACAAGACGATAAATGAAGTCAAAACCGCAAAATTAAGATATTTGTTATTAAAGGGGTTTTGCGTAAAAATTGAATGCCGAACCGAGCGAATGCTGAAAACATAAAACAAGGTATTCATTCCAAGCGCGGCAAAAATAATGGTCCGAATATAATCAAGGTCATTGGAAATTCGCAGTAAATATACAAAAACACCCAACAACATAAAATTTACAATAAGACCGATAATAAAAATTAAAATTTTCATCTGCCGGCTTAAAAGCGGCTCATTTCGCCGACGAGGACGATCTGCCATTACGCCTCTTTCGCCGGGCTCCAAGGCAATGGCTAAATTAGGCAAGCCGTCGGTAATTAAATTTATCCATAAAATCTGGGTGACTAAAATGGGCATAGGCGCGCCCAAAACAATACTGCCGGCGATTAATATCATTTCGGAAAAACTATTAGAAAGCAGATACAAAATTACTTTTCTAATGTTGTCAAAAATTATCCGACCCTGTTCAATGGCCGCCACAATTACCTTAAAATTATTATCCAATAAGACCAAATCGGCCGTTTCTTTGGTCACGTCCGAGCCGCTGCCCAAAGCAATGCCGATATCAGCCGACTTCATGGCGGGCGCGTCATTGATGCCATCGCCGGTCATGGCCACCACCTCACCCAGGGCTTGCCAGGCCTTGACAATCCTTAATTTATGGATTGGCTCAACGCGCGCGTAAACATCTATATGCTTTACTTGTTTTTTTAATTCTTCATCGTCCCATTTATCAAGCTCTCTGCCTTCAATTATGTTGCCGTCAACCGGCAATTTCAATTCTTCAAAAATCGCTTTGGCGGTCAACTTGTGGTCGCCGGTGATAATTACCGGCCTGATGCCCGCCCGATGGCACAATTGAAATGTTTCTTTAATCCCCTCTCGCAAGGGATCCTTAAGGGCGACAAAACCCAAAAAAATCAAGCCGTTTAATTCTGCCTCTATGTTTTTAAATTGGCCGGTTTTATAAGCAAAGCCCAATAAGCGCAAACCCTTCTTGGTTAAATTTTCATGTTTAACTTTTAAATACTCTTGCATTTTAATATCTAATGGCTTGGCTATGCCCTCAATCAATACCTGATGACAAAATTTAAAGACAATCTCCGGCGCGCCCTTGACAAAAACATGCTGATGATTTTCACTGGCATGATTATGAATCGTGGCCATAAACTTTTTTTGTGAATCAAATGGAATGGCTGATTGCTTGGTATAATCATTATCTAATTTTTCTTTATTGAATCCGGATTGGACGGCCGCTAAAACAAGCGCCTTTTCCGTGGGATCGCCGATAATCCTTAAGGCCTCTAATTCGGCGTTGGGATTTTCAATTTGCGCGCTGCCGCATAAAATAGAAATTTTTAAAATCAAATCCTGAACTTTTTCTTTTTTTAGATATTCACCGCTCTGGGAAATGGCGTATTCTTTGTCGGCCGTAATGATTTTTGAAACCTGCATTTCTCCGGTGGTAATGGTGCCGGTTTTATCGGCGCAAATAATAGAAACACTGCCCAAGGTTTCGGTGGCAATAAGCTTTCTCACCAGCGCTTTGCGTTTTAAAATAAATTGCATGCCGACCGTTAAAATAATGGTTACCGCCACCAACAGCCCTTCGGGAATGGCCGCCACGGCCAAAGCGACTGTAACCATAAACATCTCTATCGGATCTTTGCCCGCCAAAAATCCGATAATAAAAATTACCAAACATAAAAAAACGATAACCAAAGTAAGCCAGTTGCCGAATTGGGCCAGTTTTCTCTGAAGAGGCGTTTTTTCTTCCTTAACTTCTCTAATCAGCCCGGCAATCTTACCGACTTCGGTCTTGCCGCCCGTAGCGCAAACCACGGCCCAGCCGCTGCCGCGAGAGGCCAAGGTGCCCAGATAAACCATATTTTCCCGGTCAGCCAAGGGCACATTATCAGATAAAACCCGGACGCCTTTTTTTGAGGGATTTGATTCGCCGGTTAAGGCGGCTTCGGTAATCTGCAAATTATCGGCGATAAATATTCTGGCATCAGCCGGAATCCGGTCGCCGGCCGAAACCAATATAACATCGCCGGGAACCAGTTCGTCCGCCTCAATCATCACCTCATAACCATCGCGCAAAACCTTGGCTTTGTATTTGATAATTTCTTTCAGCTTCTCCAGGGATTTGTTGGCCTTGCTTTCCTGCCAAAAACCAAAAAATGTATTAGCCAAGACCACAAAAAAAATAACGGCAAAATCGGTAAGACGGCCAAGCAGTAGTGAAATTATCGCGGCAAAAAATAAAATATAAACCAAGGGCGACTTTATTTGGCTAATTAATAATTTTAAGCGCGAGAAAGGTTTCTCTTTCGGCAATTTATTCAAGCCAAATGTTTTTTGCCGTTTTTTTACTTCGGCGCCGGATAAACCGGCTTTTGCGCTTTTTAGCAATTCAAAAACTTTGGCCATACTTAAACTGTGCCATTTTTTTTCAATTTGACTTGACATTTAAAAATTAAAAATTAATATTTTCCAAATTAATTATAACACAAATAATAGATTTGAACCAAATATAGAGAAATTTAAAAGTCCGGTACCGCTATCGGTCCGGACTTAATGAGTGCTACTAATAAGTGCCACTAAGACCAAATCTTATTAGGAGCAAAAAAATAACCAGAGAAATAATGAGCCAGACCAGTTGCCAAAGGCGGGCTGGTATTTTTGTTAACTTTGCCAATTCCTGATCATCAGTTTGGCGGTTAAAAAACATCTTGCCGTAACGAAAATGGGAATCAATATTTAACACCGAGTAAAGAATACAGCAAGAACCGATAAACTTGGCGATAAGCATTACTGAAGAATTGGAGACAGATAAATTGATTAAAGCCAGTCCCAGACCCAAGCCGAGCAAAAAAATCATAGTAAAAAAGTCCCTGACCCACAAAATGGCAATCAACAAAAGCAAGGCGGCCAAA
>CAYIRS010000017.1:0-8984 GCA_964365895.1 uncultured Gammaproteobacteria bacterium | reverse complement strand
AAGGTCGGGGCGCCCCGATTTCGCATCGGGGCGAACGGGTTTTTTAGTATTAAGAATGCCGAAGGAGGGACTCGAACCCTCATGCCTTGCGGCACGTGCTCCTAAGGCACGCGTGTATACCAATTTCACCACTTCGGCAAGGTAACGAACTATTTTTAGAATAATTAAATTCGAGCGAATTGTCAATTTAAAAAATTTGCAATAAATTCATAAATCCACTATATTATAGATAAGTGGGCTGTCATTGTTAGGCGCTTGTTAGACATCGGAGACAATTCCCGCGGACAAAATTGCCGAGGGCTGGATCCGATGGTTGTATAAAAAGACAGGCGTTTTAACCGGTCATCTGAAACGGATGGCTGATGAGGCACGATGGACATCAGATGATCTGCACGCGTCTTGAAGTGCCTGATATGATGAGTACATCATAGAGCCGACTTGGGAGGCGTGCTGTTTTGGCGCCTCCCTTATTTTTTGAACATTACAACTTAATAAGGAGTGAAGAAAAATGCCAAGGCGGGAATCTGCGAAAAAAATTGCCCGCCAAATATTGGCGGGATTATGTCATCTAGATTTGATTTTTATTGACGATGCACTGAAGATTGAGCCGGAAAATGCTTATCGGGATATTTTCATTCCCAAAAAAAGCGGCGGTGTGCGAAAATTAGCTGAGCCGTGCAAGGAATATAAAATTATCCAACACACTTTATTGTCTCTGCTCTATAAAGATGATGTTATGGATTGTGTTTTTGGCTTTTGTAAAGGCGGGTCACCGGTTTTAAACGCCGAACACCATTTAAGGGGAGCTAGAAATAAATTAGGTGAAGTATTATTATTGCCCAGAATTCCTAGATGGGTTTTAACTATTGATTTGAAAGATGCGTTTCCTTCGGTAAAAAGCGGGACACTTAGGGATGTTTTTTGCAAAATGTTTCATCCGAGCGGATTTTCACCTTTAAAATATGTTGACGAAGAAATGCGGTGGAAGGTCTTCGAGGAGCTGGTTTCTTTGGCGATCAGATTCACAACCCACAATGGCTGTTTGCCGCAAGGCGCGCCGACTTCACCTTATCTCTTGAATTTGGTAATACAGGATTTGGGTATTATTCAGACCTTGAAAAAATTATGTGAGAATCGGAAATATCCAATCAATATCTCTTTCTACGCCGACGATATCACCTTTTCCGCGGCCAAACAAAAAATTTCCGCCGAATTTATCAAGCAAGCCGTGGCCATTATTGAAAAGGGAGGCGTGTTTAAAGTCAACCAAAAAAAAACTCGGCTGAATTCTAACAGGTATAAGGCGCATAAAATTACCGGCGTGGTATTGTCCGAAGGTTATTTGTCCAAGACACAATACGGATTTTATCGCGGACCGAAATTAACCTTGCCGCAAAAAACGCTGAAAATCTGGCGGGGAAATATCCATCGGGCTACGAAGGCATTACAAGAAGGGCGATCATTAGATCAAGAAAAAGGTGGGATAACTTTTGAGGAAGTGACGGGTTTTATCTGTTGGATAAAATCGGTTTACAAAAATACGATTTTGCCGGCTTCGATAAAAAAACCAATTGAAAGATTTGAGTGTGAATTAGAAAATAGAGGGAAAAAAGAGAAGAAAAATAATTAAAACCCCACTACTAAATCGTGGGGTTTTTAATTTACCCTGTGGAATAATTTTTTACAGAAAGCTTTTTATGACAAAGCCCGATATTCCACAGGGTGAACCCTGTGGAATAAAATTTTTCTTAAAGAAAAATTTAGAGCACAGCTCTACTCCACAGGGTGAATTTATTTTGTTATAATTACTTTAAATTATGAAATGTTTCAGAACCCCTCTTTATGTTCCTGGGCAACGCTGAATGCTCCTATGGTCGCATTCATCGACTCTCGCCTTCGGCTCGCTCCTGCCCGTCGATTACGACCCCCTTGGAAAGGGGAGAAAGAACGCTATAATTCATAAAATAAAAAAATGATTAAGAGATTTTTTGCTGTCTCTGCCATTGTTTTGGGAGGGATTTTTTTATTGGGAAAAATTTCTTTAGCGGCTAACAGTTTAGACGTGGTTATTAATGAAATTGCTTGGATGGGCAACGCCAGCTCCACCGCCGATGAATGGCTGGAATTATTCAATAACACAACCTCAACCATTGACTTGACCGGCTGGACCTTGAAATCCGCTACCGGCACCTTTGAAATACTTTTATCGGGCGCCATTGAGGCACAGGGTTATTTTTTATTGGAGCGCACCGATGACAACAGCGTGCCGGCCATCGCCGCTGACCAAATTTATGCGGGCGCTTTGTCCAATGACGGCGCGGTCTTAGAATTGCGGGACAAAGATAATAATTTGATTGATATGATTGATTGTTCAAGCGGCTGGTTTGCCGGCGACAATACCGCCAAAAAAACCATGGAAAGAATTAATTCCGCTTTAGCGAGCGAAAAAGATAATTGGGCTGATAGTTTGTTAGAAAATGGGACGCCAAAGGCGCAAAATTATGGATTTAATCCGCCTCCCACTCCCCCGATTTTAGAAACGCCATTAAATAACAATCAGAATGTCGGAAGTTCCAATGGAGGCGGGCAGAGTATTTATAATCCGTCCGACGTGGTCATTAATGAATTTGTTTCTGACCCGGGACCGGATAAAGAGGAATGGATTGAACTTTACAATAATACCGATATTTCCATTGATTTAAGCGGTTGGCAAATTTTGGACGGCTCTAATGCAAAAACCGGCTTAACCGGCGCAATTTTGCCCGGCCAATTTTTTATCATTGAAGACCCGAAGGGCAAATTAAATAACACCGGCGACTTGATTATTTTAAAAGACAATAGCGGAAAAATTATTGACCAAGTGGCTTACGGCAAATGGAATGATGGCAATCTTTCTGATAATATTTCCGCGCCCGGCCGGACCAATTCATTGGCGAGAAACAAGGACGGCCTTGATACCGATAATGATAAGCGGGACTTTTCCGAGACCATGGCGACCACCAAAGAGGCCTCTAATATTATTACCAAAAAAGAGACCAGAAAAGATGATTTAACGGAAAAAGATAATCAGGCGACATCTTCACCGTCAATATTTAATATTGCCGATATTGTTATTAATGAATTTGTGGCTGACCCGGCCGAGGATGAAAGCGAGTGGTTAGAATTATACAACAACACCTCCACCATTGTTGAATTGGACGGCTGGACCCTAGAAGATGGCTCCAAGACCGCCACTAAATTATTTGGCCTTATCGCGCCGAAACAGTTTTTGGTCATTGAAGACCCCAAAGGCAAACTTAATAATCCCGGCGATATAATTATTCTTAAGGATTCGGTTGGAAAAATAATTGATTATGTGGCCTATGGCAAATGGAATGACGGCAATGTTTTAGACAACGCGCCGGTCGCGAAAAAATTATTTTCCGTGGCCCGAAAAATTGACGGCGCCAATACGGGCAACAATAAAAATGATTTTAATATTACGGCCTCCACCACCAAGGGATTAGCCAATATTATTAAAACGGCCACAGGGGCAACGTCTTCAACCGCCGAGAGCCAGTCAGAAAATTTAGAAAATAATGCCCAAGCCGAGCCGGCCAAAAAATCCACCGCCGCAAAAAGCAAAACTACGGCCAGCGTGATTAATGTTGAATTGGAAAAAATACGTGATTTGAATATCGGCGATAAAGTAAGGACGCGCGGCATCGTTTCGGTGGAGCCGGGCGTGCTGGGCGCGCAGTTTTTTTATTTGGCCGGCTCGGGCGCGCCCGTTACGCCTGAGCGTAGCGATGGCGGGCGGGGCGTTCAGATTTATAGTTATAAAAAGGATTTTCCCAATTTAAAAGTTGGCCATACCATAGAAGTTACCGGTGAATTATCGGAAAGCGGCGGCGAGAGGCGGATTAAAACGGCCACCAAAAATGATATTAAAATTTTAGATAGTTCGGCCAAAGTCATTGAGCCGCATCAAATATCGTTGGCCGAGGTGGGTGAAGAATATGAGGGCTCGCTGGTCAAAGTCCAAGGCGAAGTAATTGAAGTAAAGGGCAGTAGTATTTATCTTGATGATGGCTCTGACGAGGCGACAATTTATCTTAAGCAATCCGCCGGCATAAAGGGTTTGGGCCTTAAACAAGGAGACCGTGTATCGGTTATCGGTATTGTTTCCCAAACAAAAAGCGGTTATCGCATTTTACCCAGATATCAAAGCGATATTGAAATAATAAAAGGCGAGGTCAAGGGCGAGCAGGAAAAAAATCAAGAAATTAAATCGGGCGGGCAGAATAATCAATTGGTAAATTATTTATTTGCCGTTATTGTATTTATGGCGTTGATTATTATTTATCTGATAAAAAAGAGGTTTAAGATAATAAAGAAATAGCTAAATTTAGCGGTTATACACTTCCAACTATTGACATAAAATAAATAATATGATAATATTACATGTGGGTCATTTAGTAAGTGAAATATGATCCTAATTTTAAGAAAAAGGAGTTAGTTCGATGAAGAAATTGGCAGAGGTTCGGACGCCAATCCGACTGATTTTCGGAACCAGTGATCTTCGTGGGGATCTGACCATCAAGGCTATTTATGAACATCCAGACGGAGTAGCCGGAAGGATCGCGGTCGACATGAGCAAAACCATGTTTGTTGATTCCCCAAGTGAAATTCTCTGGTTTCAAGTCGTGAACGAGGGTTTTCTCGAGGACAAGACGCCACATTGGGAAGTACAGACGGTTTTCCTTAATCGTGATTGTTCCAAGCTCCTACGGTAGGGATTTCTTATGTGTATGGAAATTTGTTTTAATGAAGCATCTTCGGGTGCTTCTTTTTTTTGATGCAATAAGAATTATAGTATTTAATGCAACATTGAAAAACCGTAAAAACAATAACAGGAGCGGCTCAAGCGGTGCCCCGACGTATCGTCAGGGCACATTTTCTGCTGTTTGAGCCATTGGCTTTATTCCTTGCAAAATTAAAATCAGAAAGCCAATGGCGAGTTCAGAAAATGAGCGCCGAGCCGATTCTGTTTTGTTTACGGTTTTTCACTAGTTGCGATTTTTTGCGTCCCTTTTTTCTAAAAAAAGGGACAAAAGAATCTATTTAAAAAACCACCCTCAATTGAGCGTGGTTTAATCTATTTTGGCTTCGCGCAACTCTTTGGCTGCCGTTTCCGGAGCCAAAGGATTAATAAAAAGCCCGTCAAAGAGCTGTAGGCCGGATACGGCGGTAATTCGCGGCTGGATAATCCAGCGCCAGCGATAAAACCGATTTGCGTTTTGGTAAAAGTCGGCCGGCATTTCATCAAGAATGCAATTCAACGCCGGCAGTGAACCCCCGCTCACGGCTTTTAATCGGCGGAATGTTTCCGCCATGACTATGGCTAGTTCATCAAAAAAATCTTTGGATTCGGCAAAATAGGCGTGATTGACTAAAGGAACAATCCACATTTCATAAGGAAACAGAGCATCATACGGAACTTGGCAAATGAAATGCGGGGATTTAATAACCACTCTTTGGTCCTTTTCCACCCGTTGAAGCAGAAGGTTAAAAACCGAAACGCCATGCTTGGTTTCATATTCAAAGGCCTTGGCCAGCCGATCAAGCGCGCGCTGGGGTATCTGGGGCAAAGCAATAACTTGGGTGTGGGAATGTTCCAAACTCGCGCCCGCATTGGGCAGATGATTCTTAAAAAATCTAATGAAACGGATATTCTTGTCCCGGTTTAAATCGTCTGTCTGAAAGACAATCGCCTGAAATAAATTAAGGAAGCGCCACGGGGGAAACAGGGAAAAATCTTCATTGTGATTGGGCGTATCAATAATGACATTGTGCGCGCCATGAGCATTTAAAATTGTATGGGTGATTTCTAAATCAGAAAATTGGGAATCACCCTCAATGCCGATGGCATAATAAAGATTGGGCACAGTTCTTAATTCCCATTGCTGGTTATTAAAAGGACTATTAATGCGGAAAAGTTCCGGCTTGGCCGTAAGTTCTTCATTACCCGGGCAAAAGGGGCATATGTTTTTTTCTCCCGTTTCTCCCGGAGTAAAATCGTTTTGGCGATTCTTCCTGTTGGTGGCAATTAAAACCGGGTCCGGACTAAGAATGCTGGACCTTAAATCAGTCATAATCCCATCTCTCCTTTTCACGATAGATTGTAAGGTGCTTTTTATATTTTAGCGATAATATGCGCCGCTGGCAAGGGGAAATTATTAACTCTGTGGCATAAAGGTCTTACTTTAAATTTTGTTTTAACAAAATTTTATTCCACGGGGTCAGCCGCGCCAGATTAGGTAAATAAAATAAATCGCATAAAGGTAAAGCAAACCAAATCCTTCCCAGCGGCTGACGTTTTTTTCTTTTTTGCCGTTAAACATAAACCAACAAAGAATCAGAGTGGCGCCGGCGCTAACCATAAAGTCCACATTTAATTTATCGTTGTAGGCCAGCGGTTTAATCAGGGCGCTGAAACCGACAATAAAAAGCGCGTTAAAAACAACCGAACCGATAATATTGCCGATGGCCAGGTCGGCGTTTTTTTTAATGGCGGCGACCAGCGAAGTAATTATTTCCGGCAAAGTGGTGCCGATTGATAAAATAGTCAAGCCGATTAAGGACTGGCTTAAACCGAATTTACCGGCAATGGCCGTAGCGCTGCTAATAACAAAATAGCCGCCCATGGCTAAACCGGCCACTCCCAAAAAAATATGAATTATGACCTGGTAGGACTTGGCCTCGCGAGCCGGCCATTCGCCTTGATGGTTTTTGGCGGTACCGATAATATAATAAATAAAGGACAAAAAAAGCATTATTAGGAGCAGTCCGTCCACGCGGCCGATATGGGCGGCGCCGGCTCCTTTCAGAAATAGATTATTAGCCAAAAAAAACAGCGCCATTATCGCCAGAAAACCAAAAGCGATTTCTTTGTAAGTGACGCCCGCCCTTATTTTAATGGGCTGAATTAAAGCCGCCAAGCCGATAACAATAAGAATATTATTGATATTGCTGCCGATAATATTGCCCAGGGCCAAATCGCCGGCGCCTTTAAGGTTGGCGGTTATATTTAAAATCAATTCGGGCAGAGAGGTGCCGAAAGCGACCAGGGTGAGGCCGACGACCAAAGGAGAAATATTTAATTTTTTAGCGACCGTAACAGCGCCGTCAACCAAAATCTGGGCGCTTTTAATCAGAAAGATGAATCCTAAAATAAGAAAGAGATAGATAAGCATGGAAAAAATAGTTTATAAAGTTATAAAGTTTAAAGTTGGAAAGTTTATAAAGTATATGATGTTTATTTTATAAATTTAATCCAATGATTTTTACATTCAACTTTATAACCTTTAACTTTTAACTTATATCAACGTCACATTCGCCACGCTATCATCCTCATCCTTAAACCTCATTAATCTCACGCCTTGCGTATCGCGTCCCAAGATATTGACTTGCTTAACGTTTAAGCGGATCACTTGGCCTTGGTGCGACATAACAATTAAGTCCTTCTCTCCCTCGTCGCCATAGGCGATCAGGCCGCTCACAATTTTGCCGGTTTTGGCGGTTATTTTCGCGGTCTTAATGCCGCGGCCGCCGCGGTTCTGGACTTTATAAGCGTTAAGCACGGTTTGTTTGCCCGAGCCCCTTTCCATAATGACCAAGAGGTGGGCGGTTTTATCCACCTTGGGGTCAAAGACGCCCATGCCCACGATTTCGTCATCACTCTTCAGCTTAATGCCGCGCACGCCCGAGGCGGTCCGCCCCATTTGCCTGACGTTTTCCTCTTTAAATCTGATGGCTTGGCCGTTGGCCGTCACTAAAATAATATTTTCTTTGCCGTTGGTGGGCTGGACCCATTCTAAATTATTGCCATTTTTCAATTTAATGGCGATTAGTCCCGAGCGCCGGACATTGGCAAAGTCCTCAATGGCGGTTTTTTTGATGGTGCCGTGATTGGTGACCATAATCAAGAATTTGTCATTTTCAATATCGGTGGAAGGCAGGATGGCCGACACCTTTTCATTGGGCGACAATTGCAAAAAATTAATCAGGGCCTGTCCCTTGGCCGTTCTTGAGGATTGGGGCACGTCATAGCCCTTAAGTTGGAAGACGCGTCCGCGGGTGGTGAAGAATAACAGGTCGGCATGAGTGTTGGTCATAAACGCCAGATTGATTGAATCCTCTTCTTTGGTGGTCAAGCCGATAACTCCTTTGCCGCCCCGGCCTTGGGTTTTAAAGGTATCGGGCGGCAAGCGCTTGATATAGCCGTCATTGGTCACCATGACCATTATATCTTCATTGGCGATTAAATCCTCCATCTTGAAATTATCAACGCCATGAACCACGATTTGCGTTCTTCTGGGTTCGGCGTATTTTTCTCTGATGTTTTTTAACTCATCTTTAATGATATTTTTTATTTTTTCCGGCGACCGCAGGATTGCTTCCAAGTCCTTAATCAGTTTTTGTTTTTCCTTTAATTCTATTTCCACTTTCAGCCGTTCCAAATTGGCCAATTGCTGTAATTTCATTTCTAAAATGGCCACCGCCTGCCGGTCGCTCAATTTGAATTTTTTGATTAAATTTTCTTTGGCTTGCTCTTTGTCCCTTGATTTTTTAATGGTGTCAATGACCTGGTCTATTTTGGCCAAGGCCAGAACCAAGCCCTCCAAGATATGCGCTCTTTCTTTGGCTCGGTCCAGTTCAAATTGGGTTCGCCTTCCCACCACTTCTTTTCGGTGCTTGAGATATTCCTCCAAGACCATTTTTAAATTCAGCACTCTCGGCTGGATGCCATCCACCAAGGCCAGCATATTGAAATGGAAAGTGCTCTGGAGCTGGGTATGCTTGAATAATTGGTTGAGGATTTTTTTGGGGTAACTGTCTTTTTTAAGTTCAATCACCACCCGCACCCCGTCTTTATTTGATTCGTCGCGCAAATCGCGAATGCCTTCAATTTTTTTGTCCTTGACTAATTCCGCGATTTTTTC
>CAYIRS010000016.1:0-9029 GCA_964365895.1 uncultured Gammaproteobacteria bacterium | reverse complement strand
TTGATAATCGGATTGATAACATTTGTTTATAAATTTATTTATTGAGGTTGAGCACATAACGGTGAAATTATATTACCTTAAAATTGTGAAAAGGTCAAAAAGTAGTTTTATTTTGTCATCTTTTCCGCTTCCTCCAATTTCAAGCTGATCAATCTTGATATGCCGTCGCCTTGCATGGTTACGCCGTAAAGCACATCAGCTCTCGCCATAATCGCGCGATTATGAGTAATAATGATAAACTGGGTTTTATGGCTAAGCTCATTAATAATATTGCTGAATTTTGAAGAATTGGCCTCGTCCAAGGCCGCATCCACTTCGTCAAATAAAATAAACGGCGAGGGGTTATTGGAGATAATGGCGCAAATTAAAGCCAGGGCCGTCATGGTTTTCTCGCCGCCGGAAAGCATATTAATATTCTTAATCTTTTTTCCGGGCGGGCACGCTTCAATATCAATGCCCATGTTGGCCAAAAAAGATTTGTCTTCGGGGTGGATTCTCTCTCCCACCCCCTCTAACTCCCCCTCGGGCAGGGGGAGAATTTTAGAGGACTCTCCCTCGGGCAGCAGGAGGTTATTCGCTTCTGCCACCTCTTCTCTTACTGCTTCGGCTTCGGTAATTTCCTTTTGCGATAAAACCAATTTCGCGCTCCCGCCTTCAAACAACTGCTTGAAATATCGAGAAAAATCTTCATTAATCCGCTTGAACTCGCTTTCAAACTGCTTTTTAATCATCTTATCCAAGGCCACCACGATTTTTTCCAAATCCTTAATCGCTTTTTCCATATCTTCATTCTGCCGACTTAAAAAATCATGCCGCTCCTTAACCTCGTGGTATTCTTTTTCCACTTCCGGGTCGGTGCCGCCGATAAGCGCCAACTGCTTTTTTTGTCTGGTTATTTTCAATGCCAATTCTTCAATATTCACGCCTGGAAACTCCCTTTCAATCTTGGGCCGATAATCATGGCCCAAATCCTGCCTCATCGCCATAAATAAATCTTCTTTCTTGGTTTCAATTTTAGCGATTTCAATTTTTGTTTCATTTAAAGAACCGATGCTCTTATTAAGCTGCGATTGATTATTATGCGTTTCCTGCTGTAAAGCAAAAATCTTTTGTTTTTTCTGTTCTTCGTGTTCGTTAAAGTCCTTAATTTTATCCTTGATCTGGAAAAGTTCATTTTCCGCTTCTTTAATCTGTTCTTGCAGTTCGGCCTTATCTTTATGCAAGGCCTCGGAAAATTTTTCTTTACTGGCCGGAATAATTTTATTTTTCTTTAAATCATTATTAACTTTAACCAGGTCAAGAGCAAGTCCCGCCACTTTCGCTTGCAAAGATTTTTTCTGTGAAACCGCGACTTCTAATTTAATTTTTATTTCATTGATTTCATTAACCAAAGAGTCCTTGGTCTTTAAAAATTCGGAAAGCTGATTTTGCAAAGATATCATTTCCTCTGATTGCCGTCTCTTTTCCGGCTGGGAAATTTTGTTATAGAAAACTTCCACTTCCGAAAATACCGCTTCGGCTTCTGCTTTTAATTCAGTTAAGCCGTCTAAACTATGGGTAATTTTTAATTTATAAATAAAATCTTTTTGCCGTGAATAAATGCGGTTCACCGCCTGCCTGATTTCTTTTTCGGAAACGCCCAAGTCGCTTTGAAATTCTTTTTGCAACTGTAATAATTTATCCTCAAAATCTTTAAATCGGCCAAGCGCTTCTTCTCGCTTTTTATGCCGCTCCTTAAAAATATCGTCCCAGCGCGCGATCTGCTTATCAAGCGCGGCCATTTCATTATTAATATCCTTGACCTGTGAATCTAATTCGTCTTTCCGGTTTTCCAGCCAAGTCAAATCCGGCTTGCCGATTTTTAGATATTCCACGCTTAACTTGCCTTTAATTTCGGCTAATTGCTGCCATAAATTATTTCTCTTGGCTAATTGCCGGTCATAAATATTTTGCCATCTATTAAATTCTTCAACCCGGCCCCTCTCTTGGCTTAAGTCCGCCAATTGCGCTTCTATTTCCCTGATTTTATTTTCTAATTTAAGCTTCTCCTTTTCGGTCTTGATAAAATCCAGAGCGAAATTTTGATAGGCCGAGTCAAGATTGAGCCATAATTTGCCATAATACTTAACCTGCAAATCTCGAAGTTCCGCCTCCACTTCCCGCCTTTTATGCCAACGGCTTACCTGCCTGGTCAAAGACCTTAAATGCGGCTCAAGCTCCTGAATCAGGGCCTGAACCTGAACCATGTTTTCCCTGGCTTTTTTTAATTTATTTACGGATTTTTCCCGTTTTATCTGATATTGCTTGACGCCCGTGGCCTCGTCAAAAAATTCTTTTCTTTCCAGTGGCGAATAATTTACAATCCGGTCAATCATGCCCTGGCCGATAACGCTATAGGTATTTTGGCCGAAATTGGCCTTGGCCAAAAGCATAATGATATCAAACAGGCGAACCTCGCCTTTATTGAGCCGATATTCGGAACTGCCGTCGCGGTAAAGTTTGCGGGTGATGACTACCTCGCCGTAATCAATGGGCGCGGATTTGTCTTCATTGTTTAAATGTAAAGAAACCTCAGCCAAACCCATTTGGGATTTTTTGGCCGAGCCGGAAAATATGACATCAGTTGTTTTTTTGCCGCGCAAAAGTTTTAAGCTCTGCTCGCCCAAGACCCATCTCACCGCGTCAACAATATTTGACTTGCCCGAGCCGTTCGGGCCGACAACGGCCGTGACGCCGCAGACGATATCCGAGGTCTTGCGCCCAGGAAAAGTTGAGCCGTTTTTACCCGGCGCCGGAAATTCTAAAATTGTCTTATGGGCAAATGACTTAAAGCCCTGTAATTCTATTCTTTGTAAATACATAATTTAGCTTGTAGCTTGTAGGAATTAGCTTGTAGGATTTTAATATAGGATATTTAAATTAGAATTTTTCACCTAATTCCTACCAGCTACCACCTACAAGCTAACTTTTATTTTACCAAAAAATTCATAATTTAAAAAGAAGGAATTGCTTCCTTCTTGTATTATAATTTATAACCATCTCATTAATAACCATCATTGCCTAAACGCACGGTGCTAAAGGTAATTTCTCTTCTCGGTAAACAAATAGTGGCAAAATTGCGACTATTCCTGGTGTTGCCGGGATTAATAATAGTCACATCCGCTCCCTCTTCATAAAGAGGGTTGTTAATAGATCCGCACAGAACAAAATCAACATGATGATATTTTTGGGAAAGTTCCCGCGCGAATTGGATTGACTGGTATTCGGACCGTTTGAAAAAATCAAGGCCCAGATCGTATTCAACGCAAAAACGATGGCCGCAAATATCAACGATTGGCTTTTCCAAAGGGATTAAATGCCAATTGGCGGGAACATTGCTTATATTTTTCTGATCGGCCAAAAGATAATAATACACCTCAAAATCCTGCCAGTGGGGGTGGCCGATATCGCCCAGCCAAATATTACCGCAATGAATAATTATCTTCGCGTCCCTTTCGTGAAATTCTCGAGCGGCCTGCGACCAAAAATACTGATCCACTTGGCTGATATTGCTCGTATCGCTGATTATCCCGACGGTTGAAGGTTTGGCGAAAATTTTGGTCTGCGGAATACGGCTAAAGATGGCTTCCTTTTTGTCCGTGTCAATTAGGGCAAACTCATAACCATCAGAGCCATCGCAGACCGCGCCCGGATTTATCCAAGTAATCAAACCGCGCTGAATCAGGAATTGCTGATGAGTGTGGCCGGTAAAAATATACCTGACCCCGTCGCAAACATCTTCAATCTC
Organism: uncultured Gammaproteobacteria bacterium; assembly: GCA_964365895.1. Lineage (GTDB taxonomy): Bacteria > Patescibacteriota > Patescibacteriia > 2-01-FULL-39-33 > 2-01-FULL-39-33 > JBAZQS01. The sequence continues at coordinate 5,242 of CAYIRS010000016.1, read as the reverse complement.
CTGAATAAACTTGGCCAGCCTATCCGGGTCCCTTAAAACATCCATTGACCGCTCGTGGCCGGCGTAAATTTTAAACGGCCCAAGATTCACAATCCGATTTTCAATACTGCCGGGACGAGTAAATCGCCAACGGTCCGGGGAAAATTCAAAACGGCTATCAAACTTCTGCGCCTTGGTTAAAACACAGACCACCGGCAGGCCTTGATATAAGTCGCCTTTCACGTGCTGTTCATTAATATCGCCGCAATGGATAAACATAGCCACGCCACGATTAATTAAATCACTAATAACCGCTTCCAATATATTAGTGGCAATATCATGGGTATCGGAAAGAATTCCTATCTTCATGGTTTTTACCTCTTTCTTTGTAAATCCGCGGCTAATTTTTTGTTAATGAGCTATTTAAAAAATACCATTTAAAAACCAACTTGTCAAAATTTAATATTATAATTTAAACTGATATAATAATTGTATGACAAAACCCAAACAAAAATTTGCCATAATTGATTCCAATGCCTTGATTCATCGGGCTTTTCACGCTCTGCCGCCGCTTGCCACTAAAGAGGGCATGCTTACTAATGCGGTCTACGGCTTTACTTCTATTCTTCTTAAGACCATTAAGGACTTAAAACCTGATTACATTGTGGCTACCTTTGATATGGCGGCCAAAACATTTCGGCATACCGAATACGAACAATACAAAGCCCACCGCGTTAAACAGCCCGATGAGCTTTACGCGCAAATCCCATTGGTGAAAGATGTCTTAAGCGCCTTTAATATCCAAATTTTTGAAAAAGAGGGCTTTGAGGCCGATGATTTGATTGGCACCATTGCCCACTTAAAATCCGTTGATCGAAGCGACATTGAGACCATCATTGTGACGGGCGACCAAGATACGCTCCAATTGGTTGATGACAATACCAAGGTCTTATCGCCTCACAAGGGCATGAGCGAAACAATTATCTATGATGAAAAATCAGTCAAGGAAAAATTTGAGGGCTTGACGCCAAACCAATTAATTGATTACAAGGCGCTTCGCGGCGACCCATCGGATAATATTCCGGGCGTAAGAGGCATCGGCCAAAAAGGCGCGATTGATTTATTAAATGAATTCGGCGCGCTGGAAAATATTTACCGGAATATTGATTCGCCAAAAATAAAAAACCGCGCCCGCGAACTTTTAAGGCAATACAAAGCAGACGCTTTTCTCTCTAAAAAATTAGCCACGATTATTATTGATGTGCCTATTGATTTTAATTTAGAAAAATGCGCTTTTATCGGCTTTAATCAAACCAAAGTCATTGAAATTTTTCAAAAATTAAATTTTAAAAAACTATTGGGCCAATTATCGGCTTTGGAAAATAAGTTAATTGCCAATGGTAATCAAGCCGGCCGGCGCTGGCAAGGCAGTTTATTTGAGGGCGGACCAAAGCCGGAACAAACCTTGGCCGAAAAAAATCCTCATCATCAATACAATTTAATTGATAGTGAAAAAGAATTAAAAAAATTTCTGGCTCAATTAAAACAACAAGAAGAATTTTGTTTTGACACGGAAACCAGCGATTTAGATCCCTTTGTCTCGGATTTGATTGGCATTAGTTTTTCCTGGGAAAAAAATATCGCCTATTATCTGCCGATTAAAACTATCAAACAGATTAAAAATGAGTTGAAAAAAATCTTTGCCGATGAAAAAATCCAAAAAATCGGCCATAATCTAAAATTTGATGTGGAGGTTTTAGAACAATATTTTTCCTCCCCTTGCCAAGGGGAGGAGAGGAGGGGTTTGCCGAAGACATCGGCAAACCACCCCTTAATCCCCTCCTTGGAAAGGAGGGGAATTCAAGGCGTTTATTTTGACACCATGGTGGCCTCTTATCTTTTAAACCCAGGCAGCCACCAGCACGGTTTGGATACATTAGCTTTCATTGAATTGGGCCATCAAATGCAATTAATTGAAGAGTTAATCGGCAAAGGCAAGAATCAAATTTCTTTAGCGGATGTCCCAATAGAAAAGGTCTCTTGCTATTCCGGCGAAGACGCTCTTATTACTTGGCTGCTTTATCAAAAATTTGCCAAGGAGTTGGATAATCAGGGCATGTTCGGCTTATTTGAAAAAATAGACATGCCCTTGGTTGAGGTCTTGGCGCAGGTGGAAAAAAACGGGGTGAAAATTGACGGCAAATTTTTAAAAAAAATATCACAACAATTCGCTAAAAAAATCAAGGCCCTTGAAGAAGAGACCTGCAAAATTGCCGGTGAAAAATTCAATCTCGCTTCACCGCTTCAGCTCAAAAAAATTCTTTTTGAAAAAATGAAAATAGATCCTACCGGCCTGGGCAAAACAAAAACCGGAATTTCTACGGGCGCCGCTGAACTCCAAAAGTTAGCCGGTTGGCTGCGCGAAAATAAAGAAGATGGGAAAAAAAGAAAAATTATTGATTTGCTTTTGGCGTTTCGCGAATTGTCAAAATTAAAAAATACTTATCTTGACGCTCTGCCTGAATTAATTAATCCCAAAGACGGCCGCGTTCATACCAGCTACAATCAAACCGTGACGGCTACGGGCCGGCTTTCTTCTTCCGACCCCAATCTGCAAAACATACCCATTCGCACTGAACTTGGCCGGCAGATAAGAAAGGCCTTTGTGGCTGAAGCCGGATTTAAAATTTTAAAGGCGGATTATTCCCAAATTGAACTTCGCATCGTGGCTTCTTTAGCCAATGACCAAAAAATGCTTAAGGCCTTTGAAAATAAAGTTGATATCCATACGCAAACCGCGGCCGCCATAAACGAGGTTGATATTAAAGAGGTGACGCCGGAAATGAGACGCGCCGCCAAAGAAGTTAATTTCGGCGTTTTATACGGCATGGGCGCTTGGGGCTTGGCGCAAAGAACCGGCGTTTCCAGCCAAAAAGCGCAGGAGTTTATCAATCATTATTTTGAGGCCTTTAAGGGCGTAAAAAAATATATAAATGAAACAATTGAAATGGCGCGAGAAAAGGGCTTTGTGGAAACGTTTTACGGCCGACGGCGCTATATTCCGGAAATAAATTCGGGCGTCCAGCAAGTTAGGAGCGCGGCCGAGAGAATGGCCACCAATACGCCCGTTCAGGGTTCGGCCGCCGACCTCATAAAATTGGCCATGATAGAAATCCACCAAAAATTGCCCAAAATTTCACCCGAGACCAAAATGATTTTACAAGTTCATGATGAATTGGTTTTTGAAACGCCGGAAAAAGATATCAAAAAGGTGGCCAGGTTTGTCCAAGAGGCGATGTGCGGGGTTTATAAACTGCGGGCGCCCATTGAGGTCGAGGTCAGTGTGGGCGACAATTGGGGCGAGACGGAGAAAATAAAATTATGACCTTCTTCATCTACGGCACGGACCATTATCGTGGCCAAGAAAAATTGAAAGAGTTAAAAGACGGCTTTATCCAAAAACGGGATAAGGGTGGTTTTAACGTGATTAATTTAGACGGCGAAGAGATTGGCCTTGACCAATTGAAACAAGAAATAATGACCACGCCGTTTTTGAGCGAAAAAAAAATGGTGGTGGTTAAAAATATTTTCCAGAGCGATAAAAAGATGGAAAAACCCTTAGCCGAATTTTTAAAAGAACGCGAGAATAAAACTGATAATATCGTCTGTTTTGTTGATTTTTTTGACCCGCAAAAAATCAAGCTGCCACCCAATAAAAAAATATCCTTGGCCGGGCCTTTATTTAAATACCTGGCCTCGCAAAAATTTGTCTGGGAATTCAATTTAATGAATAATCCGGCCCTAAACCACTGGCTAAAAAAATATTTAGCCAGTCGCGAGATTAAAATTGAAAATGAAGCGACAAGAGAACTGGCGCTTTTAGCGGGCAATGATTTAAATAATTTGGTTTCGGAGATTGATAAGCTAATGGCTTATAGAAACGGCCAGATTATCCGGATTGAGGATGTAAAAAATCTAACTAACGCCAAGTTTGACGAGAATATTTTTAATTTAATCGACGCCTTGAGCCAAAAAAACAAAAGGTTGGCGCTTAAGCTTACTTCGGACCAGCTCAACAGCGGCGTTCATGAATTATCAATCCTAAAAATGATTTCCCGGCAATTTAAAATACTCTTACAGGTAAAGAGTGGGGCGAACAACTCAACTCTATGCCTGCATCCTTTTGTTTTTAAAAAAGCGCTGGGCCAAGTGAAAAACTTTACCCCGGAAAAATTGGTTGCTATTTTTAAGGCCTTAATTGAATTAGAAAGCCAGCTTAAAACCGGCCACAAAAATCCAGAGTTATTATTTGATTTATTTATTGCCAAAAATTGTTCTTAGGCAATTCCGGCAACTTATCCACATTTAAAATTATTGACATGGTTAAAATAATTTTATATAATATAAACATAAGAAAGATAATCCGCATTACTATTGACCTCGCCGTCCGAGATTGGACAATCGCACCTTAAAACACAAATACTTGATCCGATGGGAAATGGCCTCATTAAAAAAAGCTAATTTAAAAAGCCAACGGAATTCCAGGAGGTTCTAATCCTTCGCTTTTAGGCCAGTTCTCATAAACTCGCGATCAAGTACCGATGGATGGATTCATCAAAGCCCGCAACCAAATCAAAATTTTAGTTGACAAAGCTACATAAAAGCCGGGCCGTATAATATAAAACCCAAAATCCACCCATCAACCCAACTTCAAGCGGCACGAAAAACCATCGCGCCGCTTTTCATTTTCAAAAATTTATTTTATTACCCCCTCCTCGTCTTGAGGAGGGGGGTCCCCCACTTTTATAAAAAAGTGGGGGACCCACTCCAGACAAGGGGAGGAAAAATATGCTGATGCTGGTGAATTTTTATACAAACAAAAAAGACGGGGTTGTCCCGTCTTTAAAACTAATACAGTTTATTTTCCCATCAAATTAAATTTCTTCATTAAACGGGATTTTTTTCTTGAACCGGTGTTTTTCTTTAAAATTCCCTTTTGCCTCGCCTGATCAATGGCTTTTATGGTGGCTTTGATTTTATCGGCGGCGCTCTGGTCTTTGGCCTCAATTAATTTTTTTGATTTCTTGATTAACTCCTTTATCGTCTCCTTAATTTTAACATTTTTTATGGCATGTTTTAGGCCTTGTCTTAAGGCCTTTTTGGCTGATTTTTTTATGGGCATAATTATTTTTTGGTTTTAGAGATGGCTACAAAACTATATTTCTCTAAATTTGTCCTTTTTGGCTGCGACTGCGTCGGGCTG
>CAYIRS010000015.1:0-9562 GCA_964365895.1 uncultured Gammaproteobacteria bacterium | reverse complement strand
AAATTTATAGATAAAATAGTTTTGCAACCATCTCTCTTAAAAATTTTACGGCGGCGGGTGATCATTTTTTACTGATTAAAATTATTAAATCGCGGCTTTTTTCCAGCGCCAAAACCGAACTGCGCCAATAAGCGGTAACCGTAATTTTTTTAAGGCCGGTTTCCGCGGCCGAATAATTTAAATCACTGTCCACATATTCGGCTACGGTTTGTCTTTGATAATAATAAAACGGATTTTGCGGGTCGTCGGCCAAATGATGTTTGGCTTCAATGGTCCCGATTGGTATATTGTCATAGTCCAAATAGAATATTTCCTCTATTTTGGCTTGGGCTAAATTTATGGCGATGGTGGCCTGCTCGGCCGATTTGGCCACCTTAAGGGCGAGCGGAAAAATTCTGGCGACCGCTAAAATACCGACGATTAAAATGGTGATGGCGATCATTACTTCTAATAGAGTAAAACCGCTGGATTTATTTGATTTTGACATAGCCCGAGGGTTTGATTTCTATGGTGGAGGTATTATTGGTTTCATTAAGCAGAACAATGAAGCCGCTTTGCGTGACGCCGCCGGTCGCGTTAAAATTAACCGTGTTGTTGGCCAGGCCGTTGATTTGCTGAATGAGGATTCTGCTGTTTATGGTTTGGCTTTTTATGGTTTGGCCCGACGCGCTATTAATAATTGAATAATTATTTTGCGGGATGTTGAAGCTCACCTTATAAACAACCTGTTCGGCGACGGCTAATTGCTGGGCGTATCGCAAATCAGACGCCACATCTCTAATGGTTGAGTCCAAAGTTAATTTTGGCGCAATTTGGCGATAAACCGGAAAAGCAATCAGAGTAAGAGCGCTGATAATGGCGATTACCGTCAGGATTTCTAAGATGGTAAAGCCCGGCTTGCGGTTGTCATTGCGAGGACAGCTTGCCCCGAGCGAAGCGTGGGGGACGAAGCAATTTTTTGCCCATCTTTTTAGATTGCTTCGTCGCCCCGATGTTACATCGGGGCTCCTCGCAATGACGGGTACGATTTGATATTGGAAATTAAACATATTCTGTGTTAGAAATTCTGCGTGAGCGAGTATATGGGCATCATCACGGCCAGCGCCACGCCCGCTACGCCGATGGCGATCAGAATCATTAAAATCGGCTCAATGATAGTGGGCAGGGTGTCCATGGTTTCAGAAATTTCTTCCTCGTAAAAGCCGGCTAAATTTTCTAAAATTTCATCCAGCGCGCCGGTTTCTTCACCGACCGCGATCATTTGGATGATGACGGGCGGAAATAATTTCGGATAAGCCCTGAAAATACTTTCTAATTTTTGGCCCTTCTTGATTTTATCAATTGATTCGCTCAAGGCCCGGCGATACAAAGAATTGCCCAAAATGCGGGAAGTGATGTCCAAGGTATTGACGATATCAATGTCGGTTTTAATTAGCGAACTCAAGCTTCTGGCCATTCGGGCCAGGTTTATTTTTTGGATAATCGGGGAAACGACGGGCAATTTAAGGAAAAAAGCGTCCAAAAAATATTTACCCTTCTTGGTGCGGCCTATTTTTACCGCCGCCGCCAGCAATACCGAGAGGGCGGCTGCTAACAATATGCCGTGTTTTTGGGCAATATTGCTGACGCCGATTAAAATCCGGGTGGGCAAGGGTAATTGAACTTGCAAATCGGATAACATGCTCATAATACTGGGCAAGACAAAAAAGAGCACAAAAAGGCCGATGCCGATCATCGCCACGACAATAATTGAAGGATAAATCAAAGCATTGCGTACTTTGGTTTTTATCTCATGGTCCTTTTTGGTCTGGCCATACAGTTCTTTAAGCACTTTTTCCAACTGGCCGGAGACCTCACCAGCCTTAACCATATTGACAAATAATTCGCCGAAGTCATTTTGGTATTCGGCCAGGCCCTCCCCGAAGTTTTTGCCCCCCTTGATTTTTTCGCCCAAATCATTCAAAATCAATTTTAATTTTTGGTTTTTGGTCTGCTCGCCCAAAGTCCTTAGGCCCTCGGTCAGGGGGATGCCGGTCTTGATCATTATTGCTAAATTTTGCAATAGAAAAATTTTTGCCGTGGTCGGGACTTTTTGGAGTTTGAAAAAGAAGCCGTTTATTTTCATAAAATAAATTAATTTACAATTTTCAATAAATGACCCAATGAATCAATTTTCAAAAAATAAAAGTTTGAATCATTGAAAATTGAAAATTCATTGTAAGCCTGTCCTCGCGGAGGCGGGGATTGAGAATTGATAATTGAAAATTTATTTCGCTATTCCCTCGTCACTCTCAACACTTCCTCAATCGTCGTAACTCCGTTTTTTGCCTTAATGAATCCATCCTGCAAAACAGTGGTCATGCCCGAGGCAATGGCGGCCCTTTCCAAGTCCTCGCGCGGCGCCTTGGTCAAGATTAATTTAGAGATTGCTTCGTTCATTTCCAATGTTTCATAGATGCCGATTCTGCCCTTGTAGCCGGTATTGTCGCATTGCTGACAGCCCTTGCCGCGGTAAAACAGCGTGGATTTAATATTTTGTTCCTTGGCCATAAATCCTTGGCTGATCAGGCCTTTTTCTAACTTGTCCAAATCAAACTGCTGTTCCAGCTCTTTTACGGTTTCCTTGTCTAATTTATAGCTTTCAATGCAATTTTTGCATATTTTTCTGGTCAGCCGTTGGGCGATAATCAAATTCAGGGTAGAAGCGATTAAAAAAGTTGGTATTTTCATATCAATCAGGCGGGGGATGGCCGTGACCGCGTCGTTGGTATGAAGAGTGGATAAAACCAAATGCCCGGTCATGGCCGCGTTAATGCTGATTTCCGCGGTTTCCAAATCGCGAATTTCGCCGACCATGACGATGTCCGGGTCTTGCCTTAGAAAAGCCCGCAGTCCGGTGGCAAAAGTAAAGCCGATTTTGGGCTGGATTTGGCATTGGTTTATATTGGCCATGCGATATTCAATCGGGTCCTCAATGGTAGAGATATTCACTTCCGGTTTATTTAATAATTCTAAAATCGCATAAAGCGTGGTGGTTTTGCCTGAACCGGTCGGGCCGGTCACCAAGATCATGCCATGCGGCTTTTTAATGTTGCGCTCAACCACGGCCAAAGATTTTGGCTGAAACCCCAATTGTTTAAGAGAAAGCTGTTGGGTTTGTTCGGGCAGAAGACGCATTACTATTTTTTCGCCGTCAAAAGTGGGAATGGTGGAAACGCGAAAAGAAACCTCATATTCCGGCGTCTTAATCTTGAAGCGGCCGTCTTGGGGCAGGCGGTGTTCGTCCAATTTTAAATTGGATAGGATTTTTATTCTGGCAATGACGCCGGTATGGATGGCTTTGGGCAAGGTCATCACTTTTTTTAAAATGCCGTCAATGCGATAGCGGATATTAACCTCCTTTTCCGCCGGTTCAATATGAATATCCGAGGCCTTTTCCAAGATGGCGTATTCCAAAAGCGTATCCACGACCCTGACCACGGGCAAGTCCTGGGCCAAGTCCTTTAATTTTTCCGGATGGTCAAGGTCAGTTGCTTCCTGGCCGTCGCTTTCAATATCTTGGAATTCGGCGTTAAGCCCCTTGCGGTATTGTTTAAGCGCTTCAAGAATATTTTCCGGCGCGGTAATAGATAATTTGATTTCCAGACCGGTTTTTTTGGCCAAAAAATCAAAAAGTTCAATATTGGAAATATCCAAAGTGGCCACGTTTAATTCCTTTTTGGTCTTGTCAAAAGCAATGGTTTGATGCGACTGGGCCGTGATTTCCGGGATTAACAGCAGGATGTCCTTGCGGATGGTTTTATTTCTTAAATCAATAAAAGGCAGTTTGTAAAATTTGGCCGCCAATTCATATAAAAGAGCGGGGGCAATGATTTTTTCATCAAATAAAAGTTTTTCCAACTTCTCATTTCTTTTTTTGGCTCTTGAGGAGAAATCCTTGATTTGCGCCTCGTTCAAGACCTTATTCTGCTTTAATATTATTTCCAGGTCTTTTTGGTTGATCATAGAATTGATTTAATAAGTAAAAAGATGAAGATGATGGATATATTATAACACAAAAGCACAAAAGCACAAAAGCACGAAAACAAAAAAACACGAAAGCATTTTGTTTTCATGTTTTTTTGTTTTTTGTTTTTTTTGTTTATCTGGCTTTCTGTAGATTTGTGGCGAGTAGATTTGCCGGTTCCGTCGTCTGTTTATATAAATTGACGGTCTGCTTAGCAATGTCACGCCAATTATATTTTTTAAAAATCTGTTTTTTTGCCAATCGGGCGAGATTATTTATTTGCTCTTGATGAGTGATGGAAAATTCCAATTGTTTTTTTAAACTATTGGCATTTTTATTTTTAAATTCCAAACCCAAGCCACTTGCCACTTCTTGATTTTCTTTGATGTCGCTGATTAAAACCGGCAAGCCGTAAGACATGGCTTCCAAAAGCGCGATGGATAAACCCTCGGCTTCCGACGGCTGGACGAATAAATAACCGTTTTTATATAAGGCCTGTAAATTAGCGCCGGTTTGCTGGCCCGTAAAAATAATATTTTTATTGCCCTTGGCCAAGCCAAAAAGATAATTTACGTAATCATCGGTGTTGGCGCCATCGCCGGCGATCACTAACTTTTTGTCGGTGTTAATTTTTTGATATGCTTCAATAAGCGTGTGAATGCCCTTGTGTCTGACTAAGCGCGAGACCGATAAAAAATAATCGTCTTTATTTAAATTATATTTTTTCAGGATTTTCTGCCCGGCTGATTTTTTATTTATTTTTATTTCGCTAAAACCATTGGGGATATAAGTTGTTTCCCGATTAAATTTTATCTGGCAATATTTTTGCAGGGCTTTGGAGATGGTAATGGTTTGGTGAGGGAAACGGCAGGCGGTCCATTCGCCCATGGTCAGCATTAATTTAGCAAAAAACCCCCATTTTTGGTGCTGGCGGTCAAGGCAATGAAAGGTGACAATCACTTTTGCCTTCGGGCAGAAAACCCTCGGAATCCATGACAGGAGAGATGGGCCCACGCCATGATAATGGATGATATCGTATTTTTGAAATATGGCATGGACGCTGGCCAGGAAAGTGTGGCTGATCGCGTCCAAGTGTTTTGTTTTTAAAGAGGGGAGATTGATTATTCTAACTCCGCGATAATATTTATGGCGCTGGCCGGTATAATAAGGGCGGGAATAGATATAAATATCAAAGCCGGCGTCGGCTAACTGGACGGTTAATTCTTCAACGTGTTTTTCCACGCCCCCTTGCTTGGCGGGGATGCCTTTTTGGCCGATAAACGCGACTTTCATGTTTTTGTTAATTCTTTTTAAGAAAATGTATCTTATGAGGTTTTTGATATTTTGTCAAGTTTTGGAAAATTAAAACGGGTAATCAGTTTTTGCTGATTGCCCGACGACTTATTTATTTTTACTCGGCTCTGACTCGGCCGTCGGTTTTTATGTCTTGGTCAAAATCCAAAGCCGTGGTTATGGCCGGAATTTTTTTAGTAATTTTTTGTCCGGTAAATTCATCAAGCCCGCTGATTTGAATATTTTCTATTAGATTGGCGAGCCGGCCCGACTGGTCGGCCGTCGGCAATAATTCCACCTCAAAAGCGGCGCCGATATCGGGTAAAAACGCGGCTGGCGCCCCGACCGAGCCGACCCCCCAGCTTAATTGCCCGTTGTTCTGATTATAAATAACGCCCTGGTCGGCCGTGGTGCTGATTTTTCCGGTCCAAGAAACATTCCGGCTTAAAGTGGCGGCGATAGAAATATTTTTTACGTCATTATATAAATTTTCAATCTTAAAAAATATCCAATATTTGGTCGGCGCGCCGATTACGGGCGGCAGGGGACCAATGCCCAATTGATCGCCCTCATCGGTATAATAGCGGGCCGTGGCCTGGAGATTTAGAGCCGTGTTAATTTTTTGAATGAGCTTATCGCCGGCGCTGAAACCGCTTAAATTTTCCGGCTTGGGCAATTGATAAGTTGTTTCCGGACTGATTGAGAGCGTGAAATTTTTTTGTTCGGCCGATGTTTGCTCAATTTTTGATTTTATTTTCAGATTAAATTTTATTTCGCCCTCTTGGCCGGCTTTTATTTTGCTTAGGGCCGGCGTTGATAATTTATCCCAGGATATTTTTTTATCCGGCGCAAAAGGGCTGTCAATATTAGCCGTTATCTTGACATTTTCCAAAGGAAATTTTTCTCCATTTTTATAAATTAGAACATAGTCCGCCTCGTCTCCGGGCGTAATATTGGTTGTCGCGCTTTTTAGGGTTAATAAAAATTTAGACCGTACCATTTCTGTTTCTTGGCTGATTTCCGCTTGCCGAAACTGCTTGTCCCCGGCCACAATAGCAAAAAATATTTTTATTTTATGGGCCCCTTCCGCCTCGTCGTCAAATTTTCCGGAAAAATTTATTTGGCCGGCTGATTTGGCTTTTAAATTTTTTATAACCCAGATTTTATCCGCTAACGGCAGGGAAGAGGAGAGCAGGTGGAAATTATTTTCCGGAGCGGGGCGGATAATCAATTCGGAAATATCGTAATTTGAATTATTGAAATAGCGGATGATGGCGTCAAACGGCTGGCCACGGAAAATTTTTGCGGGCAATTCCAAATCGCCGGCCACGTTTGATTTGGCGATATGGTAATTATAACTGGCGTATTTTTGTTTTCTACTTTTGGAATTTTCCGGCGAAAAATTTATGGTGGCCGTGATTTTTTGGTTTTCGTCCACTTGGCCGTAAATAACGCCCCTGATTTGTATTGCGCCGTTTCCGCCGCTGTCTATCTCTCCCAAATTAAAAGTGTTGGTCTGATTATTGAATCTGGCGTCGGGTGCGGTTTCTTTCAAGAGGTATTTTTCCGGAAATTTTACCGCTAACTTAACGTCATTTAATTTTATTTTTGAATTATTGCTGTAATTGATAATGAAATTCAGGTCTTGGCCGCTGGTAATTTCTTGGGGCTCGGTTTTGACGGTTAAATTTATTTTGTCATTAAGGTTAATAATGTTTTGGCCGAAATATAAAAATAGATTCATAACAATCAGGCCGATAATAATCAATGACAATACGGCATCAATTAAAAGATGCCAATGCCAACTTTTATTTTTGGGATGATAATGCCGGTGCCAGCGGTTTTTTGCCGGGCGGACAAAAATATTAACCGTGCCGATAAAAATATTTCCGCCTCTTTTTACGTTTAAGCCACTCGGCTTTACCGTAATAGTTGATAATTCATTGCGGTTATTTTTTTGTTTTTGCGTCGCCATAAACCTACTTTATTTTTGAACTGATATTGATTTCATTATTATCGTTTTTAAAACTGGTGGTGAAAACGGCCGTGGTTAAGCCCAAAATTTCGTCTTTGCCATCGCCGTCTATATCCGAAGCCACGACATCAACGCCGTCTCTTTTGGTTGTTTTATAAGCAAACCATTCATTCAACAGCTTGCCCTTGCCATCAAATATCCTCACCTGCGGACCGCCGCCAATACCGGCGCCGGTGATGATTTCATCAATGCCATCGCCATTAACATCACCGACCGCCACATTGACGCCGCCCCTGAATTTTGGGCTATAAGCGAAGAATTCTGATTGAAGTTTACCATTTTTATTAAAAATTTTCACATGCGGGCCGCCGCCCATACCGGCGCCGGTGATTATTTCTTTTTGGCCGTCGCCGTTGACATCGCCGCTCGCGATATGAACGCCTAAATTTTTCCAAATTTTATTATAAGCATTCCAACCGGCGACCATTGGCTCGCCTCCTCGCCTCGCGGCGAAGCGGGGCTTTGGTGAAGTCGAAGCGGGCTCTCCGCCAGCTGTAGGATCGCCGTACCAATTGAAAATTTTGATTAAATTGGCGCCGCCGCCCTCACTGCCCGTGATGATTTCCATTTTTTGGTCGCCATCAAGGTCGGCTAGAGCCAAAGAAATTCCTTTGTTATATTGGCGGCCATAAGGGAAAATGGTTTTGATTTTTTCTAATTCGCCGTAAATTGATACCGAGCTGTTATCAGCCACCACCGTTTCCATCTGGCCGTCATTATTTATATCGCTTTTAATGATTTTGTTTTGCCCGCGAAATTTTTGGTCATAGGCGAAAAAGCCGGTCCTGATATTTTTGCCCTCATTATTGAAAACGCGGGCAAAAGAGCCGTTGACATAGACGTTATTTTTTATTTCCTTAATCGGGCGGTATAAGATGATGCCGTCCTGCGGTTTTATCTCTACCTCATTTATTTTTGCCCCGTCATTGGTTTGCGGGTCTTGGGCGCCGTGGATTTTTTCGTATTCGGCGTCAAATTCTATTTTTTGTTTTTCAGCCGTGGAATTGACCAAGACCAGGCCGTTGGTAAAGTCCCTTTGCCAAACGCCGCCGGAAAGATCACCTTGTTTATTTAACAGATTAAACGGCTCTGATTTGGGCTTGCCCAGCTTGGCGTCATACTCATCATACCACCACAGTTGCTCTCGCAATGCCGTGCCGTAATCAAAACTGTAATAGCCGTCAAAAAGCAGGGCGCTGGCCAGGCCGTAACGCATCGCGCGGTAATCTTGATAGTGGCCGGTATTTTTTGTGTCGCTATTGATAATATTGGCGCGCGGCTGATAGCCGTCATTATTATTTTTTTGATATCGCTTTATGGAGCCGGTCCACCCGCCTTCGTAAAATTCGGGAAAGCCCTCCATCATCCGCCCATTAAGATAGTCATAATAGGCGCCGTCGCCATTGCCGATAATCAGATATTTGCCGCCCAATTCATTTCTTAATTTTTGAAAAAAGTTCTGGTAGCTTGATTGCCAGAGGGCGTTTATTTTGGAAGCCAGATCTTTTTGGCCGTCGCCGTCAATGTCAATATCCGGATTGACCCAGGCAACGTCCTGCCAAGTATTGTCAAAAAGCAGGCCGTCCCAGAGGCCGGTGGCCAAAACCTTATTTTTATAAAAATCCACTAAATAATCCGCATAAGTCCGGCCCAGGTCATCGGCCGGATAAAGATTCATGGAAATATTGCCCGGCCACCAAGAAACATTAAATCCATCATAGGTCTTTAATTGCCACTGGGGCTTGAGGCCGGCTTCAAGGTCATGCCACAAGCCCGCCCCAGATGGCTCTTTGATTTTTAATTGCGCCACCGGAATTTCATTTGAGGAAGTATAAGCGAGAATAATAATTTTGGGGTTAAGCCGCCTGATATATTTTATATTATCGGCGCTGTCGGTCTGCGCCCCCATATCCAAGGCCACCATGTCCCAGCGAGCCAATTGCCGCGCCTCTTCTTTGGTGATTGGCGTTTTCCAGTATAAATTCACCAATCGCGGGTAATTATGCTGGGGTATAGTAAAAGCCAGGGCGGTTTTAATGGGAAAAAATAAAACAAATAAGCCGATTAAAAAAACCGTGATTTTTATTGATTTTTTAATTGGTTTTAACATATTTTTGGTTCATGTAGAGATGGTTACAAAACTATATTTCTCTAAATTTGTCCTTTTTGGCTACGACTGCGTCGGGCGGGCGCAAAATGACTTTCACCATAGCCCCGCTATGCCTTAA
>CAYIRS010000014.1:2143-9648 GCA_964365895.1 uncultured Gammaproteobacteria bacterium | reverse complement strand
TGGTTATCCCGCAGGGAGGCGTCCCAGGCGAGAATATTGCCGTAGAAGGCATTGCCATCTTGGTCATAGCCCACGAGATTTACTCGATGGCGATCTGACCGGAATTTGTTGAGGTTTATGGTGGCGCTTTGGCCGTTCCAGGAAACCAACTCCACTTCGGTAAAAGGAGGATTGCCGGTTTCATGAAAATGGATAACGCCGATACGGGCAAGATTTATTCCCGCGGGTAGGTTAAAGAACAGGTGTTCCAATTTCTGGTTGCCACGGTCAATAACTACGCTGTTTAAGGTGAAATTCGCCGTTGCCCCGATGCTGCCCGGCAGATTCAGCAGGAAGCTCTCCTTGCCGTCTGTGTTCCTGATTTTTCCAAGTGGCATCCCGTTCAAAAATCCGACAGCGGTATTGAGATTGTAGCTGTAGGTGTACCACTGCCAGGCAAAGGTCGGATTAATCCGGAGTTGAAGCTCGGGAGTCACCGGGAAGGTAAAGGTAGTGCACCAGTCGTCCATATTCACCCATGTTCCGGTAAACGTGATTCGACTGGATTCTCCATTGGCGGGAATGGTGGCCACGTCGCTAAAGTGTCCTCTCCAGGGGGCAAAGTTTAGCCAAATAAATGATCCCATTGCCTGAACCAAGTTATTCGGCGCATTGGCTGGAAGACCAACGCCGATATACGCCGGATCAAGTCCCTTGTGGTCGGTGGAGATTTGAAGCCGAGAGCCGTCCCACCAGTAATGGACTTGAGCCATAACCGGCGCCCCGCTTAAGTTCAGAGCGTAGTTGCCGTCTTCACCCGGTCCGTTTAAAGCCACGCCATTGAGGAAAAAATTCGTTTTGGCGGTGTTAAAATAGTATTTTATACCATTCACCCACACAAACGAATTAATCCTCGCGGAAAGATTGGCATTGATGGGAAAGAAAACCTTTTCTCCCGATCTGCCATCGCCCTCTCGGCCGTCGCTGACGCCCAAAAGTGTCATTGGCCACTGGTCATCACAGTGGCAGAGCAGGTAACTCTCATCCACTCGATAGGGGGCGCCACCAAGGTACATGGTATTGCCACCCACATCACAATCCTCCAATTCAAGGTTGGCCGGGGCCCCATCTACCAGAAACGGACTGATAAATCCAGTGGAACGGATTTCCTGGGTCAGAAACGTACCATTCCACACGAATCTAATTTCCGCGCTGTTGGTCTGCTGCGCCATTGTTTTTTCTCCGCCCAGGACGATAATAATCATCATGGCAAAAAAAATTACCGGTAATTTCGCAAACTTTATCATCTTTAATTCTCCTTTATTTTTAAAGTGCCTTCCCGAATTTGTTTTGGGAATAAATATCTTAGCAAATTTTATTTATTTTGTCAAGACCAAAATTACTCACCACTTCCTTGATTTATATTGACCGCCAGAGTAATATTTAAACATCAATATTTAATAGTAATTTATGGACTTATTTGATAATTTAAATAATGAAAACGCGCCACTGGCCGACCGAATGAGGCCGGCTGATTTAGATCGGTTTGTCGGGCAAAATGAAGTCATCGGCCCGACCAAGTTATTGCGCCGATTAATTGAGCGCGATGAAATCCCCTCAATGATTTTTTGGGGTCCGCCCGGCTCGGGCAAAACCACCTTGGCTCGCATTATCGCCAAGATGACCAACTCGGTTTTTATTTCTTTTTCGGCCGTCAGCGCGGGCGTCAAGGATTTAAGGGAAATTATTGAGCAGGCCAAAGAAAGGCGGAAGTATAATAATCAAAAAACAATTTTATTTATTGATGAAATCCACCGCTGGAACAAATCCCAGCAAGACGGTTTACTGCCGTACGTGGAAAATGGCACGGTGGTCTTAATTGGCGCCACCACCGAGAATCCCAGTTTTGAGGTCAATTCGGCCCTGCTTTCCCGCAGCCGGGTTTTTGTTTTAGAACAGCTGTCGCCGGAAAATTTGGTGGATATTTTAAAACGGGCGACAGTTGACCGTGAGCGCGGATTTGGCAATTTAAAGATAAAAGCAGAAGATGAGACGTTTAATTATTTAGCCAACATAGCCAATGGCGATGCCCGTGTGGCTTTAAATGCTTTGGAGTTCGCGGTTAAGGCCACCCCTACCGATAAAAATGGTATAATAGATTTAAACAAGGACATTATCAAAGAGTCCCTGCAAAAATCAAGTTATCTGTATGATAAGAAAGGCGAAGCGCATTATAATATAATTTCCGCGCTTCATAAATCGCTTCGGGGCAGTGATGCCGATGCGTCCTTATATTGGCTCGGCCGAATGCTGGAGGCGGGCGAAGACCCCCTGTATATTGCTCGGCGATTAGTCAGGTTTGCCTGTGAAGATGTGGGCTTGGCCAATTCTCGCGCTTTAGAGCAGGCCGTGGCCGGCTATCAGGCCTGTCATTTTATCGGCTGGCCCGAATGTAATGTGATTCTGGCGCAGGTGGTGGTTTATTTGGCTAAATGTAAAAAAAGCAATGAGCTTTATGTCGCTTACGGCAAAGTCCAAAAAGACGTGAAAGAAACCATGGACGAGCCGGTGCCGCTTCACTTGCGTAACGCCCCGACTAAATTAATGAAGGACTTGGGCTATGGCCAGGACTATAAATATAGTCCGGAATATGATTATGAAGAGGAACAGGAGTATCTGCCAGATAAGTTGCGAGGGAGGAAGTATTTAAATTAATTAATTTTGAATTTCCAATTTTGAATTTTGAAATAATTTTGAATGAATAAATTTTGAAAAGAATTAATTTAAAATTCAAAATTAAATCATTATTTCAAAATTGAAAATTCAACATTCAAAATTATTTTTTATGATCCATGAAAAATCCGCCGGCGTAATCGTTTTTCGGATGCAGCCCAAAGAGGGGTTGCAGTATTTAGTTTTGTATCATCGGGGCGTCTATTGGAATTTTCCCAAAGGCCGGGTGGAGCCGGGCGAAACCGAGACCGAAGCGGCTTTGCGCGAATTGAAAGAAGAGGCGGGGATCGATAATGTAAAATTAGTTGAGGGTTGGCGGCAACAGACCCAGTTTTTCTTTAAAGAAAGGCGTAATAATAAAACAGAATTGATAAAAAAAGATTTTATTTTATATTTAGCCAAGGCGCCTATAGGCGCGGAATTAAAAATTTCTTCAGAGCATAATGGCTACGGTTGGTTTGATTTTAAAACCGCGAGTAAATATCTGCGTTTCAAGGGATTGAAAGAAATTTTGGCCGAGGCCGAATCCTTTATTAAATCAAAATTAAATAAAAAATAATTTTTGCCGCGTTTAAAAACGGCGGCAGAAGAAAGGAGGTGGGAAAAATGGCAAATCAACAAATCGGAAAAATCACTCATTATTTTAGCAATATCGGGGTTGGCGTCATTGGCTTAACCGACGGCAGTTTGGGCGTGGGCGATACGATAAAAGTAGAAGGCCACGGCGTTGATTTTGAGCAGATTGTCACTTCAATGCAAATAGATCATCAGCCCGTCGCCAATGCCCAAGCCGGGCAGTCAGTTGGCTTAAAAACCGATCAGGCCGTAAAAGAGGGAGATGTTGTTTATAAGCTATAATAATGCGCGTGAACAAAGAGAGCAAGCCAAAATTATTATTGCACATTTGCTGCGCGCCTTGCGGTGGTTTTTTGGCGCTTGAGCTTTTAAAAGATTTTACGGTTACGGCTTATTATGGCAATTCCAATATTTATCCCGAAGCCGAGTTCAAGAGAAGATTAGCGGAGGCAAAAAACTTTTTTACAAAAAATGAAGTAAATTTTATTGAGGCCATATATGATCATGACCATTGGCTCGGCTTGATTGCCGGGCTGGAAAACGAACCGGAGCGCGGTAAGCGATGCATTCTGTGTTATTATAATCGCCTAAGGTCTTCAGCCGAATATGCTAAAAAAAATAATTTTGATTTTTTTGGCTCAACCTTGGCTATCAGTCCGCATAAAGGCGTTTTGGTGATAAATAACTTGGGTCGGGCCCTGGAAAAACAGATTGGCGTTAAATTTCTAGCCGGTGACTGGAAGAAAAACGACGGCTTTAAAAAAGCCATGGAATTTAGCCGTGAAAATGGATTTTACCGGCAAAATTATTGCGGTTGCGAGTTCAGTATTATAAATAGAAAAGATTTTTAGTTTGTGGTATAATACAATAGAAGTTTGTAAAGTATAAAGTTGAAAGTTGAAAGTTAATTTTTTTTGATTCCATAACTTTATAAACTTTTAACTTTCAACCTTTAACTATTTTCATTTATGTCTCCCGAAAAGTGGCAACAAACCAAAGGACAAATTCAAGATGCTTTTGCTGATGTGGAAATTAGCCAGGGAAAGTTGCCCGAGCCCTATGTCGGTGAAGCGGAAATTGTCTTGTTTACCAGCCCATTAGGCAAAATGAAATTAGAATATATTACTAAGCCCGTTTTATTAGACAAGAAAACCCATGGCTCGCGCCGCATCGGTTCGGAAACGGCCGTGGAATATATTTATTCGGATACGGAATTCACCCATCAGCTCAAGGCCCATAAATGGGACGAGGCGCAGAACGATTGGCTGGAAATTGATATGAGGGGGTCGTTTCAACTTTCCTAAATTAAACTTTGTAACTTTATAACTTTTAACTTTATAACTAATATCCCATGCTTATGTACAAATTCAAATTCAAACCGCAAAGAGATTTGCCCAAAGCGATAATTAAAAAAGCGGCTTTATTCGGTTTAGGTGAGGTGATTTACCTTCTTTTAGTGTCTTGGTTTTTCATGGCCGGCTCGGCGGTTTTTCCCATTCAAACAAGCAACGCCATTTTGGGCATTATGGCTTTATTGATTTTGTTCGTGGCGAGCGCCGCCGTTTCCGGCGCCCTGATTTTGGGCTATCCGATTTTTTTGGCTTGGCAGAAAAAATATCAGGAAGCGATTATCGCCCTGACGGCTGCCATTCTGACGCTTTTTTTATTTTTTATATTATTAATCATCGGCGCTTTTTTATTTTAAATATTTTAAAATAATTTTTTATTATGCCCAAGAAACCGGAAATTATTCCCAGCGAACCGGAAGTCACGGTTAAATCAATTATTTACAAAAAAATCGCGACTATTATCGTGGCCGCTTTTTTGGTTTTCGCCGCGATTTTCTTGATTTTAAATCGCGAGTATCAATGGCTGAACAAGGAAACCGACAAGAAATTAAGCCAGGCCAATGAAAATCAAGTTGATGTCGCCCAACTGGAAAAAGATTATCGCCAAAGTTTTATTCAAATTACGCGGGATTATTTGGCGAATTTTGCGGCCGGCGCCAATTTGACGAAAAGCGATTTATTAGCTCAAACTAATCAGGCGCGAGAAAAGATGATGGCTTTAATCGTGCCGGCCAAATTCAAGGATTCCCACTTGGCCGCGGTTTTGCTTTTGTCGGGCCTGGAAGATGGCCTTAAGGTGAATAATGATAAGATTGTTGAGTCCAAATTGAAAAATTTGAGGGACTTGGTGGCCAAATTTTAATCTAATCAGTATGCTTTTTTTGCTAATTAGAATTTTTCCCGTTTTAATTCCGGTTGGTTATTTTTTTATCCTTAAATTTTTATTTGCTTTTAGCGGCGCCTGGTATTGGTTTTTAATTTTGGCGGCGGCCTTGAATTTATTTTATTTTATTTTATTAAACTGGAAACTGGGCCGGAAAAGGGTCTGGTTTTTTGCTCTTTATTCGGAAATTTTTGTCGTCCTCGGCTTGGTCAACGCCTTGCTCTTAAGCAATCAGATATTTATAAATTTTTTCATTATCATTTGGTCCATAATTTATTTGATTTATCTGGAGTCGGTTTTCAATTATCTTTATCGGACGGCAAGATTTTTTTTAATTGATTTGAAAAGCATCACTGGTTATATCGGCCTGCTGATTTGTTTTATTATGAGTTATGCCCTGCTCAATTTTTATGTTCTTTTAAATTTTCCCTGGTGGGGTCTGATTATTATTTATTTTTCGGTCGTTTTTATTTTGTTTTTTGAACGGTTTTTGGCTTATGATTTTCCCCTTAAAACAAATTTTTTATATTCGTCTTTGACGGCCGTGGTCTTAATAGAAATATTAATCGCCCTGCTTTGGTGGCCAAACAGCATTTATGTTTTGGCCCTGATTTTATTGATTTTTTATTATTTATTAAGTTCAATCGCCATTTTATACTGGCAGGATAAATTAACCAAGAAATCGGCGATACAGTATCTGATTTTTGCGGCCGTGGTTTTGGCTCTGGTCTTAATGACGGCGTCGTGGCGGTAAGAATTTCAGGGGCAATAAATTATAATTATGAAAATTATCAGCAATAACACAATTAAGATTATAGTTTTGGCTGTTGTTTTCGGTTTTTTGTCCGGCCTCCTCGGCTATACTTTAGTTGGCCTGCCATTTTTCGGCCAGATTAATTTTTCCGACGTCAATTTAGATAGAAATATTATCATTGACCAGCCCAGAAACGTGATTGTGGAGCAGGATTTGCAGCTTAAGCAGGTGGAAAATAATCTTTTTCCCGTCCTCATTAATATATATATATCAAAAAAAGCGCCCAATCCGTTAAACGCCGCCTATCTGCCCTCGGAAATTTTAGGCCAGGGGTTTGTTTTAACCTCCGACGGCTGGGTCGTTACCGCCGATAAGGTTTTGAGCGACCCCAAAATAAAATATTCGGCCGTGGGTTATCAGGAAAAAGAATATGGCCTCAATAACTTTATTGAAGATAAGGCGACTGGCGTCGTCTTTGGTAAAATGACGACCAGCGGCTTGCCCGTGGCTTCTTTAGGCGATTCCAGCCAATTGACCATCGGCCAAACCTTAATTTTAATTTATCAAAGAAAAAACATTGTCTTTGCCCATATTAAAAAAATCGGCTATAATTTTAAAAACCGCCAGGATTTAATTTTATCTTCGGATAATCTGGACAAAGAAATATTTCTTGATTTGCCGTTAGACAATACTTTTAATGGCGGGGTAGTGGCGAATTTCAAGGGCGAAATTGTGGGCTTGATTAATAATGGCATAGTCATTCCGGTAAATTATTTTAAAACCGTGGTCAGCCAGATTTTGGATAAGCAGAAAATAACTCGGCCGATTTTAGGCCTTAATTATATTGACCTGGCCCAAACCGAGGGCTTGATTGGCTTGAGAGATCGCGGCGCTTTGGTTTACGGCAATCCGCTAAAGGCCAGTCCGGCCTTTGAAAAACTCAAAGATGGCGATATTATTGAGAAAGTTGATGATGTGGAATTGAATTCAGCCCGTGGCTTGGCGGATTTGCTGAATAATTATAAAAAAGGGGATAGAGTGGAATTTTTGATTTTACGCGGCGGCCAGGAGCAGACCATTGAGGTGCGGTTGAATTAATTTTTTAAATCCTACAAGCTACCAGCTACAACCTACCACCTAATCCCTACCACCTAATTTATGTTCGTCCATCTCCATACCCATTCCCACTATTCGCTTTTAGACGGCCTCGGCAAAATTGACGATTTAATCA
>CAYIRS010000014.1:0-2043 GCA_964365895.1 uncultured Gammaproteobacteria bacterium | reverse complement strand
ACCCATTCCCACTATTCGCTTTTAGACGGCCTCGGCAAAATTGACGATTTAATCAAAAAAGCAGTTGACAATCAAATGCCGGCTTTGGCGTTGACCGACCACGGCGTGATGTATGGCGCGGTGGAGTTTTATAAAAAAGCGAAAAAAGCGGGTCTCAAGCCGATTATCGGCGTGGAGGTTTATGTGGCCAGAAACGGGCATCTGAACAAGCGGGCCAAAATAGATGAAAAGCCGTATCATTTAATTTTATTGGCCAAAAATGAAATTGGTTATAAAAATTTAGTAAAATTAACCACCCTGGCCCACTTAGCCGGTTTTTATTATAAGCCGAGAATTGATTTTGAACTTTTAGAAAAATATCATGACGGGCTTATCTGCCTGACGGCCTGCTTGGCCGGCGAATTGGCATCTCATATAATAAACGACAATATCAAAGCGGCGCGCGAAATGATTGTTCAGTATAAGAATTTATTCGGCGCCGGAAATTTTTATCTGGAGGTCCAGCGCCATCCGAGTATTCCCAGACAGCAATTGGTTAATAAAAAAATTTACGAATTGAGCCAAGAAACGGACGTGCCGGTGGTCGCCACCAATGATATCCATTATCCGGATAAAGAAGATGATTACGCGCAGGATGTCTTGCTTTGCATTCAGACCAAAAAAACATTGTCCGATACCGACCGGATGACTTATATTGGCGTTGATTTGTCCTTTAAGTCGGCCGAGCAGATGAAAGAGGATTTTGCCGATTATCCCGAGGCCGTGGCCAATACTTTAAAAGTGGCCGAGCAGTGCAATTTTGAGCTGGTGATGGGACAGACAATTCTACCAGATTTTCCTCTGCTCCCGGGCATGACGGCCGATGATGAATTAAGGGCGCTTAGCGAAAGGGGGCTGGGAAAAAGATTTGGCGGGCGAGAAATAAGTCCGGAAATCAGGGAACGGCTAAATTATGAATTAGGAGTAATTGCTCATACGGGTTATGCCGGTTATTTCCTGATTGTGGCCGATTTTATCAATTGGGCCAAGGATAATGGCGTGGTGGTCGGGCCGGGCCGGGGCAGCGCCGCCGGTTCCCTTGTTTCCTATTCAATCGGCATTACCAATATTGACCCGATAAAATACGATTTGGTTTTTGAAAGATTTTTAAATCCGGAAAGAATATCCATGCCCGATATTGATACGGATTTTGCCGATACCAGGCGCGATGATGTTTTGTCTTATGTCACGGAAAAATACGGCCAGGACAAGGTGGCGCAGATCATTACTTTTGGGACCTTGGCGGCGCGCGCCGCCAGTCGCGACGTGGGCCGGGTGATGGGCTTGCCTTATAATTATTGCGATCGGGTGGCCAAATTAATTCCCATGTTTATGAAATTGGGAGAAGCCGTAGAGGCGGTGCCGGAATTGAAAGAAATTTTAGCCGACGAAAATGGCCAGAAATTAATTAAGACCGCCATCCGGCTTGAGGGTGTGGTCCGTCACGCTTCCACTCACGCCTGCGGCGTGGTGATTACGCCGGAGTCGTTGGATAATTACAGCCCAAGGCAATACGGCAGCGGCGAAAACTCCATTGTCGTCCAATATGATGGCCATTCGGTGGAGGACTTGGGCTTGCTTAAAATGGACTTTTTGGGCTTGAGCAATTTGACGATTATTGAGCAGGCCCTGGAAATTATTGAAAAAATTCATGGCCTTAAAATTAATATTGATGATATTCCTTTAAATGACCAAAAATCGCTTAGGTTATTTCAAGAAGGCAAGACCACCGGCGTCTTTCAATTTGAGTCGTCGGGCATGAAACGATATTTAAGACAGCTTTTGCCGACCGATATAGAAGATATTATTGCCATGGTCGCTTTATATCGCCCCGGCCCCATGGAATATATTCCGGATTATATCGCGGGCAAGCATGGCCGGAAAAAACCGCAATATCTGCACCCAAACCTAAGGCCCATTTTAGAAAAGACCTATGGCGTGGCCGTTTATCAGGAACAATTGCTCCAGATTGCCAGAAGTTTAGCCGGTTTTAGTTATGGCGAA
>CAYIRS010000013.1:7763-9785 GCA_964365895.1 uncultured Gammaproteobacteria bacterium | reverse complement strand
GTTATCAAGGCCCTGGCCAAGATTTGGAAGATGATGGATTCAACTACGGCCCAGGACTGGATCGGCAATGCCAATGCATTGGAAAAGGTTTTGAGCGAAGCGCTGTTGCTGCCCGGCATTGATTTGGCCGCTCAAATCACTCTCTGGCAGGATTTCTACCAGAAGTACTTCGACCTTGAGTTGGACTTGTCTAACCTCAAGATTCCCGAACATCAGCCCGACTTTGACCGCTTAATCGTGGTAGCCAAGGGTATGACCGCCAACCAGGCATATGATGCCTGCGCTGCGAAATTCCCTTGCTCGCGCTACGTGGATGACCTGGACAAGGCGGTTCCGACCAATAACCGCGTGGCCACGGAAACTTATGCTATTTGGCTTCGCGACCGAGTGGAAGCCGACGAGGAAAACAAGAATAAGTCGGCCAACACACTCGCGAGTGAGAGTCACAAGGGCATCACCCTTACGGAGCGGATAATCCTGGAGTTGAAATACTTCAGCGAAACCGGTAAACATTTGGACATCAAGAACTGGACGCTTTGTGCCGGTTCGCGCGATGTCGATGGCGATGTCCCGAACGCTAACTGGAACGGCGGCCCGTTCCGCGTCAGCTGGAACTACCCGTCCAACACAAGCACCCTCGACGGTTTGCGTGCCCGCTCCGTAATTTCCTGATTTACCCCTGTACCTTTCAACTTTAACTCTTTCCTGAATTTATTCCGTCGCTTTTATCGATTCAATTGATAAAGGCGGCGTTTTAATTTATAATTAAGTTGGTTAATAAATCGGCTTCGCTCCGACGTTGCGTCGGAGCGGGTAGCGATTTACCATTTAAACAGGAAGTTGCTTGCCCGATTCTGGTGGATTATTAAATCCCAAACAAAGCCGACTATGAGCCGGATAACTCAGATGATTTTAACAAAAAATTATCGGTGCTAATGATGGAATGGGGTAATAACGGTTCGCGCAATGTCGATGGCAATGTCCCGAACGCTAACTGGAACGACGACAAGTTCCGCGTCAACTGGAACAACCCGTCCAACACAAACACCAACGACAATTTGCGTGCCCGCTCCGAAATTTCCGAGGATTAAAGAGGATTCTGTTTTGAATCCTCTTTTCCGATTGCCCAATTCAGCCATGCATTGGCCATTTTGGAAATTTCTATCAATCGACCCTCCAAATGGATATATTTTTCTTGATTAATGATGTTTAAATCGTTTTCCAGTCGAATTAAATTTTTAAGCAGCTCTGTTTTGATTCGCAAGTTTTTAAGCGGTTCTCGTTTTTCAGTTTTAGCCAGATAGGCAGCTTCAATCGCTAACTGGAAACAGGCAAGGCAAATATTTTCCACTTGTTGCCCAATACCGAAGCGGTCGCGCTTACCAAATTGTTTGCCTAATTGATAAATGATTTTATAAAAATCAGATATTTTATGGATAATGGCCACGGAATCGTTAATCATAGTTTTGATAATATTATTTCTTTAAGGAATCTATTTTTTGCTTGGAAAGAATTTGAGAGAGGAAAAAAGAATCGTGAAGATGTCGCCGAATTTGGTTTGAATTTGGAAGATGATATTTTTAAACTGCACGATGAGTTAAAAAATCAAACTTATTGCCACAGCCCTTATTATACTTTTCATATTTTTGACCCCAAGCATCGGCTGATTTCCAAAGCGACGGTGCGAGATAGAATAGTCCACTATTTGGTTTTTAAAGAGTTGTGTCGGGTCTTTGATCCGTCTTTTATTTACCATTCTTATTCTTTCCGTTTGGAAAAAGGAACACATTTGGCGGTAGTTAACGGCGAAAAAGCGTTAAGAAAAATTAGTCGGAATTATCGGGGTCAAGCATTCATTCTCAAATGTGACATCAAAAAATTTTTTCCCAGCATCGATCACCAAAAATTATTATCAATCATAAAAAATAAAATCACCGACCCAAGATTTCTTTGGCTTATTGAAGAAATTATTAGCAGTTTTGTCTCTCCGGTGGATAAAATTCCCGAGAGAGAGAGAGAGAG
>CAYIRS010000013.1:0-7663 GCA_964365895.1 uncultured Gammaproteobacteria bacterium | reverse complement strand
GTCAAGCCCGCCAAAGAACAGGAAATAACCAAATCCGGCATTGTCCTGCCCGATACCGTGGATAAAGAGAAAAAGGCCGAGGGCGAAATTTTAGATATCGGCCACGGCGAGAAGGTGGCCAAACTGGGCCTTAAGGTCGGGCAAAAGATTTTATTCGGCAAATATTCCGGCGAGGAATTTAAAATCAATGACGAAGAATACAAAATATTAAATCATGAGGATATTTTGGCGGTAATTGAGTAATAATTTTGAATTTCCAATTTCCAATTTTGAAATAATGATTTAATTTTGAATTTTGTAAATGAAATTTTATTTTTAAAATTGAATCATTCAAAATTATTTCAAAATTCAAAATTCAAAATTAGCTATGTTAAAAATTTACTGAAGATATAATAAATAATAAAAATATAAATAACTATTTATTCCTATGTCAAAACAAATTATTTTTGATGAAGAAGCGAGGGGAAAATTAAAAGCCGGCATTGACAAGCTGGCCAGCGCCGTAAAAATCACTTTAGGCCCCAAGGGCCGGAACGTGATTTTGGATAAGGGCTATGGCGCGCCCCAAATTGTCAATGACGGGGTGACCATTGCCAAAGAAATTGACTTGGAGGACAAGTTTGAAAATATGGGCGCTGAATTAATCAAAGAGGTCGCCTCCAAGACCAATGACGTGGCCGGCGACGGTACGACTACGGCCATAGTTTTGGCGCAAGCCATTGTGGTTGAGGGCTTGAAAAATGTGGCGGCCGGCGCCAATCCGATTACCATTAAACACGGCATTGAAAAAGCCGTGGCCGCGATTGTGGACGCCTTAAAAAATAATTCCAAAGTGATTTCTACCCGAGAAGAGAAACAGCAGGTCGCGTCAATTTCGGCTAATGATGAAGAGGTGGGCAGAATTATTGCCGAGGCCTTGGAAGAAGTGGGCAACGGCGGTGTCATCACCGTGGAAGAGGGCCAGAGTTTTGGCATTGAAAAAGAAATCGTCAAAGGCATGCAGTTTGACAAGGGCTATATTTCGCCCTATATGATTACCAACGCCGAGAGAATGGAAGCCGAATACGATAACGCGCCGATATTAATTACGGATAAAAAAATATCTTCTTTGTCGGAAATTCTGCCTTTGCTGGAAAAAATGGCTCAAGCCGGCCGGAAGGACTTGGTCATTATTGCCGACGAGGTTGAGGGCGAAGCGCTGGCCACCTTTGTCGTAAATAAATTGCGAGGCACTTTTAATATCTTGGCCGTGAAAGCGCCGGGCTTTGGGGACAGGAGAAAAGAGATGTTGGAGGATATTGCGATTTTAACCGGCGGCAAAGTAATCAGCGAAGAGGTCGGCTTGAAATTGGAGAACGCCACCGAAGAAATGCTGGGCTCGGCTGATAAAGTCATCGCCACCAAAGAAGAGACAAAAATCGTGGGCGGCAAGGGCCGTAAAGAAAATATTGAAAATCGCATCACGCAAATTAATAAAGCCCTGGAATTAAGCGACTCCGATTTTGACCAGGAAAAATTAAGAGAGCGGCTGGCTAAATTAGCGGGCGGCGTGGCCGTGGTTAAGGTGGGCGCCGCGACCGAAACCGAAATGAAAGAAAAAAAATTAAGAATAGAAGACGCCTTGTCCGCGACCAAGGCCGCCATAGAAGAGGGCATTGTGGTGGGCGGCGGCGTGGCTTTAATCCGCGCGGCCAAGGCCTTAAATAATATTGTGGTTTCCGGTGAAGAAAAAATCGGCATTGATATTTTAAAGGTGGCCATTGAAGAGCCGTTGCGGCAAATCGCTTTCAACGCCGGCCAGAACGGCGACGTGGTGGTTGAGGAAGTTAAGAAGCGAGAAGGCAATATCGGCTATAACGCTTTAACCGGCCAATACGAGGATTTGGTAGAAAAAGGCATTATTGACCCGACCAAAGTTACCCGAAGCGCTTTGCAAAACGCGGCTTCGGCCGCGGCCATGATTTTGACCACTGAATGCGCGGTCGCTGATTTGCCGGAAAAAGAAGGCCATGGCCACGGGGGCATGAATCCGGGCATGGGCGGCATGGGCATGATGTAATGCCTCTCCTTATTTTAATTTCCTTCTCATCCTGGTAGACCGCTGGATGTTGAGTTGGAACACTTTAGCCCATTATTGTTATACACCCCACTGACAATGTTAAAGTTGAAATCAGAAGAAATAAAATTAATATTAAAATTAATTTTTAATAAAAAGGTCATCCACAACTTAGTGAATGACCTAAAATCGGAGATTGATCCTACTATTAATAAAACCAAATAGTAAAACGTA
Source organism: uncultured Gammaproteobacteria bacterium (assembly GCA_964365895.1). GTDB lineage: Bacteria > Patescibacteriota > Patescibacteriia > 2-01-FULL-39-33 > 2-01-FULL-39-33 > JBAZQS01. Next base: position 5,373 of record CAYIRS010000013.1, on the reverse strand, counting down.
GCTGTATAGATTTGAAGAAAAAATACAGAACAGTGGATATAATCTTCAGCCGCCACTGTCTTGGATCTATACAAACTATACTTAACTCCTTGATCTGATACCCATGCCTTTCGGCCAGAATGAGCAATCTTGTATCAAAAAACCATCCACCATCTTTAAGAAAAGGTAATATTTCATCACGAACCTCTTTACTAATAGCTTTGCACCCTGCTTGAGCATCGTTGAAGTGATTCCAAAACAATATTTTCAGCAATAATCGATACCCCTGAGTTAAAAATTTTCTAACCCAATGTCTTTGCACAATAGAACCATTGGCAAACCTGGAAGCAACCACAATATTTTCTCCTGCCCTAAAAGCATCAATAACATCAGAAATAACTGACAGATTATAGGGCAGGTCAGAGTCCATGTAGAAATACACATCATATCCGAGAACAGACCATGACTTTTTGAGGGCAAAACCCCTTCCCTTTTTGTCAATTCTCAAATATGAAACATTTTGATTTCGACTGCATATCTCCCGCGACACTTCAGGAGTATCATCTGTAGAACCGTTATCGGCGATCAATAAATGTATTTCCACGCCATCAAACCGACTGCGGGAGATATATTCACTTACCCGCCGAATCGTTCCAGCTATAATACTCCCCTTATTATAGGCCGGAAACACGAGTAACACTTTCATTGGCTTCCCTCCTTTTTAGCCGTTGATTTTAATGAGCAAATTCATTTTATATTAATTAATACGTTACTATTTGTCAATATTCATATAAAATGGTAAATTTATCGTTATTAACCTATTTTATATGCGTAAAAAAAAATTTATTTCAAGAGAAGACTTCCCCAAAAAATTACCAACAAAAAAAACCTATTATTGTATTAAATGCAAAAAACCAGGGGTTATTATTAAGCCGGGCGGGCAAGAAAAATATTTCTGTAAAAATTGCAACAGCTCAAACTCAAGATGCTTAATTTTTGATCCTAAAATGATGTATGAATTTGACGAAGATGGTAATTTAATACATTTTGGCGGCGGAATGTTTATTCTTAATAAACAAAATAAAATATTATTATTCTTAAGAAAAAAATACCCTTATTTATATACGACCCCTGGCGGACACATGGTCTTTAAAGAAAATCCAAAAAAATGCGCTATCCGTGAAGTGCAAGAAGAGGTGGGATTAAATGTTAAATCTTGTAAACTTGTATTTAATGGTATCATAAAAAATGATCCCTGCCCCGGTGGAGCTGATATTCATTATTGGTATTTATATAAAACACATGATTTTAAGGGAGAAATAAAGCTTGACTCAGAAGGCTCGGGATGGAAATGGTTTTCTATAGATGAAATAGACTTAGACAAAACTATTTATCCAGTAAAATATTTTTTGACAAATGAAAACATAAAGTCAAAAATTTTATCTTAGTGATAGTATTTCAAAAAAATTGGCTAATAAGCGATTTTGAGCGATAGCCCCATGGGGAATTCGCCTCACCGCGCTTTCATATAGCGGCGTGGTTCGTTGTCCCGGGCAATCCCCGCTCTTGACACACTTATTTTTTTCAGGTAAATTACTACTATGCGGTGTAGTATAATTATTTGTATTAAATAATATTTATGAAAATAAATAAGATTGAACAATTAAAACAGCCCCTGGGCACTTTAGAGGCCGATATTATGGGAGTGATTTGGGAATTAAATCTGGTCTCGGTTCGCCAAGTTTTTAGTCGTTTAAAAAAGAGCCGAAAAATCGCTTATACCACCATTATGACCGTAATGTCGCGCTTATTTGAAAAGGGAATTTTAAAGCGCCGACTCAATAATGACGGGGCTTATATTTATCATCCGGCCCAAGGCAAGGAAGATTTTTTGGCGGCGACTTCAAAAAAAGCGGTGACTAATTTAATCAGGACTTTTGGCGAAGTGGGGGTGGCGCAATTTATTGATTTTTTGGAAACCAGCGACTCAAAAAAATTAGCCGAATGGCAAAAAAAATTAAAGCAGGTCTTGGCCCGCCGTTAGTTAAATCTATGAGGCAAATTAATTTAAATCAGAAAGCGAATTTGATTTTTTACCAAATTTTATTTTTGGGCTTAAGTTTTTTAGCGACAATTATTTTTATTTTTATCAAACTTCTGCCATCAGCCATAGCCGCCGTTAGATCACTGGCCGGCCGATTAGAGATGGCGTGCGGCTGCGCTCATCATTTTATTTTTGCCAACCACCCTTTAATTTTTAGCGGGATTATTATTTTAACCCTGGGCATTTTTAGTTTTTTAATCCTGTTTTTGTTTAAGATTATTCACTTGAATTTGACCACCGCTAAGTTTGTCAAAAGCCAATTGAAAAATCAAAAACCACAGTTATCTTTAAAATTAAAATCAGTGGCGGAAAAATTGAAACTTAATGATCGTTTAGTGGAAATTGTCAGTGAGCAACCAATGGTTTTTTGTTTTGGCTTCATTAAACCAAAAATTTGCCTTTCTTCCGCTTTAGTTAAAGAACTCACGGCCCGAGAATTAATGGCGGTTTTAAGCCATGAGCGGCACCACGCGCTGGTGGGCGAGCCCAGACGGCTTTTTATGGTCAAGGTCATTAATAAGGTTTGCTTCTTTTTCCCGGGTTTAAATTTTTTAACCAAACAATATTTGATTTTTTCCGAATTAGCCGCCGATGAGAAAGCCATCGCCCGCCTTAAAAGTCAAATTCCCTTAGCCCGGGCCTTGTACAAAATAATAAAAATAAAAGAAAATAAAATAATTCAAGGGCATCTGGCGCTTTCCTTTTTTGGCTTAATCACCGAAGAAAGGATTAATAAATTAGCCGATCGCCGCTACCGTCTGCCTTTACGGATTTTTTCTCGCTATTTTGTTTCTGCTTTATTATTGCTTTTAACTCTGCCCGTATTTTTTGTTTTATTCTCGCCCTTGGACGCCCCTTCTTATTCTTATGGGGCTAACGTTAACTCTTGCCCGCTGGCGGAAATCCAGGCCTCTTCGCGCCAGTGTTTGGCGCTGCCGGCCAGCCAAGAATGCCAGAATAGCTATCGCTCGCCCATGACTGACTGCGAGTAATTTTAAAAATTTTAAACCTGTGGATAAGTAAATTTGACAAAGGTTAACTCTCCTACTACACTACATAGTAGGATTTATTTTTTTAATTTAATAATAATTTAAAATTTGTGTTTTTTTTAAGCCAGCAACCAGCCCGAGCTTATTTAGCGGTCGTTAATATTATTTTGTTAATTGTTTTATTGTTCTCTTTCGGGATTAACCAAATTATTCTGGGTAAAATTTATGAAACTTTTGGCCTTAGCAATAACCCCATTAGTAAGATGGCGGGCGTATTCGGTTCGGGCGGGGGCGGTAGTGCCGCTTTAAGCGGCGATATTTCTCAAGACGCCATTAAATTAGCCATTGCTCAAGGAACGCCGGAAATTTACGGCGCGGAGCTTGGTGTTTCTTTTGACCAGGTTGAGCCGGCCATGAACGTCATGAAACAGTTTGACCCCACTTATGGCAGTCAAAAAATCGTCTTGGCGGGCCAGGATTTGCAACGTTATATTAATATCGGTCTAAAAATTTCTTGCGAATATTGTTGCGGCGCCAAAGCCATGATTCGCGAGGATGGCCAAGGCGCTTGCGGCTGCGCCCATTCCCAGGCCATGCGCGGCTTATTGGCTTATCTGATTAAAAATCACAATAGTGAATATACCGATGATGAAATGCTGCGGGAATTGGCGCGCTGGAAAGGGATGTATTTTCCCAAACAAATGATTCAAAAAATAACCAGCCAATTGCAAGGCGCTAATTTTACGCCCGATGTCGCCTCGCTGCTTTTAGATATAAAATTACCCGATTATGGCAAAGGCAGTCAAAGCGCGCCGTTACCCTCGGATATCAAAGGTCTGCCCAACATGGTGGGCGGCTGCTAATAAATAATTATTAATAAACAAAAATATGGAACCAATATCGGAATTAGAAAAAATTAAAACGGAAATTTTAGATGGGTTGAGTTTGAACAAAAAAAGCAAGCGTCGGCTAAAATTCGGCAGTTCTATGGTGAGCGCGGTTTTGGTCGTTTTAACGGTTTTTTCCGTGATTCAGGCCGTGCAATCCGCCACGATTTACAGCAAAGTCAAAGGCGGAGCCGTGATTAAAGCCGCGGGCGCGGCCAATAGCCCCAGCCCCAACAACAACGCCTTGCCCGGCAATGTGCAGAATCTACCCAATATGGTGGGCGGCTGCTAATTTTATATTATTTTAATTTTATGTTAAAGCGCCTGATTAAAGAGTCAAATATGGAAATCAAGACCTGGTTGATTTTTGGTTTGGGGCTGATAATTTTTATCAGTTTGAGCGTGGCCGTGGTGGTTGGGGGGCGGACTGACTGGCTATTAAGTAAAAAATTAGCGGCAACCAAGGAAGCTGGCCGGCCGGCTGATTTAGAATTGATTACCATTACCGACGCCAACTGCCAACAATGCGTCGGCCTGACGCCGATTATTGATTTAATCAAAAAAGAAAATATTAAACTCAAATCAGAAAGAAATATTGATTCGGCCAGTCCGGAAGCCAAGGCCTTAATCAGCCAGTATCAGATTGACAAAATACCGGCCCTAATAGTGAAGGGCGAGCTTAATAAAAACGAGGGCCTTAAAGGTCTGTGGCTAAAAATCGGCGAGATTAAAAATAGCGACACTTTTATTTTAAGAAATGTGAGCGCCCCATACCTTTTGGTCAGTTCGGGCGAAATCAAGGGCTTGATAGAATTGATTTTAATCGCCGATAAGCGATGTCCGACCTGTTATGATGTGACCGAGCATGAGCAGATTTTGCCGCGTTTTGGGATTTTGACTGATAACAGCCAAGTGGTGGACGCCACCCTGTCCGATGGCCTGAAATTAGTTGCTCAATATAAAATTAAATTATTGCCCGCTTTTATTTTAAAGGGCGATGTTGAGGCCTATCCGGCGCTTAAAAGCATTTGGTCTCAAGTCGGCACGGTTGAAAGCGACGGAACCTATGTTTTTCGCGAGGGCGTTAAACAGATGGGGGTCTATTATAATCTAATTACCAATACCGCAGTTCAACCGGCTACCGCAGTTCAACCGCCGCCGGCTAATGCGGCACCGGCTCAATAGAATAATTTTATTGTCATTGCGAGGAGGCGTACTCGCCGACGAAGCAATCTTTCATTTTTTGAAAAATATGTCTAATAAAATTATTTTATTTTTTTTGGCCATTGTCGTAATTGCGGCTTTGGGCTGGGGTATTTATCGCACCTATAATCAGGCGGCGGCGGTTAACAACCTGAACTCAACGGACAATTCAGAGGCCAATGAAAATTCCGCCAATCAAAATTTAAGCCAG
>CAYIRS010000012.1:8837-10510 GCA_964365895.1 uncultured Gammaproteobacteria bacterium | reverse complement strand
AACCGCCGAGCGAACAGGGGAATCAGGTGGGACAACCAGGCGGCCCGACTAGCGAAAGTCCAATAACCAATGTGGTGGTTGTTAATAATCTTGGCGCTAACCTGGCCGGCCAAGTGGCGGGGATTATCGCGGCGCCCGCCACCAGCGAAACCGGCGTCGAACAGGGCAGTGAAGAGCCGGGTAAAATCTTGGGAGCCGGGGAGCAGAACGGAGTCGTCGCCGGCGCGCAGAATACCTGCCAGCCGTGGCCATGGGTTAAAATTATAATTTTAATTATTATTTATTTCGCGCTTTTACTTATTAATTACGCCGATAAAATTAAAAAAGATATCCGCGAGAAATATGGCGTCTTCCTTAATTGGGCTTATGTAATTTTGCCGATAGTTATGGCGGTTATGGTTTTTGGCGCTGGCTGGACTTGGTGGATTTGGCTAATTCTGATAATTTTATATTTCCTTTTGTTAATTTTTTACTTTAGTACCCCTTTAAGGAATTCTTGGCGGGCGAGCGTGGCCTTAACCATATATTTATTGGTCATCTTGATGATTTTGAAAGACTATTTGTGCTAATGAAATAGAAAAATTAGGGACTCCGCCCCGGCGTCATGTCGGAGCGGAGCCCTTTTTAGTTTGCCGTTTTATTCTGACCATATCTTGCTAAAAATCCTTATTTATAATAAAATTTATATAATCTTTAATAAAACTGCTAATGACCACCAAGGAATTAAAAGAAAAATATCTGAAATTTTTTGAAAGCCGGGGGCATACGATTATTCCCGGCGCTTCCTTAATTCCAGAAAACGACCCGACGGTTTTATTTACCACGGCTGGCATGCATCCTTTGGCGCCGTTTTTGCTGGGCGAAAAGCATCCCGGCGGTACGCGACTGACTGATATTCAAAAATGTATTCGCACGGGCGATATTAATGAGGTGGGTGATGGCTGGCATTTGACTTTTTTTGAAATGTTGGGCAATTGGAGTTTGGGGGACCCCAAGGATTCCAGTGGAATCGGGGCAGGCCCCCATGATGCCATTGTGATCGGGGCAGGTTACTGGAAAAAAGAAGCCATTAAAATGAGCTTTGATTTTTTAACCCAGGACTTAAATATTCCAATTGAAAAACTGGCTTTCACTTGTTTTATGGGAGATGAAGAAAATAATATTCCCAAAGATGAAGAAGCGGCCGGTACTTGGCAATCACTGGGCGTACCAGCCGAAAGAATCGCTTTTCTTAAGGAAGATAATTTTTGGGGTCCAGCTGGACAAACCGGTCCGTGCGGCCCATGTTCTGAAATGTTTTATTGGTCTTCAGACGAACCCGCGCCGAAAGTTTTTGACCCCAAAGATAAAAGTTGGGTGGAAATCTGGAATAATGTTTTCATGCAATACAATAAAACCAAGGAAGGCAAATATGAGGAATTAAAACAAAAAAATGTGGATACGGGCATGGGTTTGGAAAGAACCGTGGCGGTTTTAAACGGCAAGAGCAGTGTTTATGAAATTGAACCGCTTGCCACTATTACCGCTCAAGTGTCTGCCTTATTTGAATCAACGGTTAATGATTTAGATGAGGAGCAATTAAAAGCGGTCAGGATAATTACCGACCATATGCGTTCGGCCGTATTTATTTTGGCCGAGGAAGTGGCGCCGTCCAATGTGGAAAGGGGATATGT
>CAYIRS010000012.1:1468-8737 GCA_964365895.1 uncultured Gammaproteobacteria bacterium | reverse complement strand
TCAGCGGTCAAGAGGCCTTCAAACTTTTTTCCACTTACGGGTTTCCTTTGGAAATAACCAAGGATTTGGCCAAAGAAAACGGCGGGGAAGTGGATGAAGCGGGATTTTGGGAGGAATTTAAGAAGCATCAAGATATATCCCGCCAAGGAGCCGAACAAAAATTCAAGGGCGGCTTGGCTGATAACCGCGAAATTACCGCCAAAATGCATACGGCCACTCATTTAATGCTCGCGGCCTTGCGAAAGGTTTTAGGCGAGCATGTTTATCAAAAGGGCGCTAATATTACCAGCGAGAGGATTCGCTTTGATTTTTCTCATCCCGAAAAAATGACCGAGGAGCAGAAAAAGCAAGTAGAGGATTTAGTTAATGAGCAAATTCAAAAAAATATTCCAGTTGTTTGTGAGGAAATGTCATTGGAGCAGGCGAAGGCCAGTGGCGCCATGGGCGTGTTTGAGCATAAATATGGGGATAAGGTTAAAGTATATACCATTGGCGCCGAATCCGCCAAAGGCGGACCGATTTTCAGCCGGGAAATTTGCGGCGGTCCGCACGCCAAAAATACCGGCGCATTAGGCCATTTTAAAATTATCAAAGAAGAAGCCAGTTCGGCCGGTGTCAGGCGAATTAAAGCCGTCTTAGAGTAGTTTTTATTTTTTCTAAAATTTTTTCTAAAATCCTTGACACTTTGGAAAAATTAAGATAATATTATTAATATTATTGACAAATTAAAGCAATCTGCTATAATTATCCACATAAAAGATTGTATAAAATTTATCTTAATTAAGGCAAAATTCTGGGCAATTTTATATAAAAATATATTGCCAAGAATTTTATTTATTCGCAATTTTGCGATTTATGAGTAAAGAACAAAATCCGCCGGCGGGCGGACCAAACTCCAAAGATTTTTTAGAAGTTGATGGAGAAGTAATTGAGCTGTTGCCGGCGGCCACCTTCAAGGTGCGGTTGGATAATAATAGCCAGGTGATTTTGGCGCATTTGTCGGGCAAGATGAGGATGTTTAACATCAGAATTTTGCCCGGGGATAGGGTAAAAATTCAAATGACCCCATATGATTTAACCAAAGGCAGAATAATTTATCGCTATTAACCCCATGAAAGTCAGGGCATCGGTTAAAAAAATTTGCAAGGATTGCCAGATTGTCCGCCGTAAAAAGCGGTTAGTTGTGATTTGCAAAAATCCCAAGCACAAACAACGACAGGGTTAAAATTAAATTTTTAAATAAATATGATTGTCAGAATTTCCGGAGTAACCCTCCCAGCCAACAAAAGAGTAGAAATCGGCTTGACCTATGTCTATGGTATCGGCCGAAGCTTAGCCAATAAAATATTGAGCGATATTAAGATTGACCCGGATATCAGAGTTAATGACCTTAGCGAGGAGCAGGCCAATAAATTAAGAGGGCGGATTGAAAAAAACGTCGTGGTTGAGGGTGATTTAAGGCGGGAAGTCATCGGCAACATCAAACGGCTAAAGGAAATTAAAAGTTATCGCGGTTCCAGACACGCCAAAAATTTACCCGTCAGGGGCCAAAGGACAAAAACCAATAATCGGACAGTCAGGGGCAATGTCAGAAAGACCATGGGCTCGGGCCGTAAAGATGCCACGCAAAAAACATAATTATGACGGAAAATATTAAAAAAAATCAAGTTCAGGAGGTGGTGGCGGCTAAGGCGGCCAATACGGATGTGGCGCCGGGCGCCGGAGCAGAAAAAGAAAATTCTGCCGTGGTTGAAGTTGTTGAAGATGCGTCCAAATCAGCCAAGGCGGCTGGCGCCGTAAGAGCCGTGGCCAAAAAGAAAAGTAAAAAAACCGTCATCAGGCAAGTCAGCCAGGGCCGGGCTTATGTAAAGTCATCTTATAATAATACGATTGTTACTTTCACGGACCAAAACGGCAATGTTCTTTCTTGGTCTTCGGCCGGCCAGTGCGGTTTTAAGGGGCCAAAAAAGGCCACGCCCTATGCCGCGACCGTAATTGTTAAGGATGCGTTTGAAAAAGCGAAAAAATACGGCTTGAAAGAGGTTTCGGTTTTTGTCCGGGGCATCGGTGGCGGCCGCGAAGCGTCAATCAGAGCCCTTAATGCCAATGGTTTGTCCATTAATGGCATCAAAGATATCACCCCCATACCGCATAACGGTTGTCGTCCGCCTAAAGTAAGAAGGGTGTAATAATAATTTTGAATTTTACAATTTTGAATTTTGAAATAATTTTAAATGATTCAATTTTAAAATGTAATCCCTTTTCAAAATTCAAAATTAAATCAAATTAATAATTAAAAAATGTCAGCGACCACAATAAGTGCCCAATGTAAAAAATGCCGAAGAGCCGGAGAAAAATTATTTCTCAAAGGCGAACGTTGTCATTCGCCGAAATGCGCTTTGGTCAAGAGAAATTTTCCGCCGGGCGCGCACGGCGAAAAGGGCTTTAGAAAGCTTACCAACTACGGCCAGCAATTAATGGAAAAACAAAAGGCCAAACGGCTTTACGGCTTAAGGGAAAAGCAATTTAGAAATTACTTTGACAAAGCGTTTAGAAAAGTTGGCAATACCGGCGAATTGTTGTTTGGTTTATTGGAGAAACGGCTGGACAATACGATTTTTCGTTTGGGCTTTGCCAGTTCGCGGGCTAAGGCCCGGCAATTAATTTCGCACGGGCATATTATAGTTAACGGCAAGAAAGTTGATATTCCGTCTTTTCAAACAAAAGCCGGGGAGATGATCGGCCTGCGCGCCAAAGCCCTGAAATCATCTTTATTTGCCGATTTAGAGCAAAAATTAACCGAGGCCAAAGAAAATATGGCGCCTTGGCTGGCAGTTGACTCAAAAACCTATGAGGGTAAAATTACCGGCCAGCCCAAACTCGGCGATGTGGAAATGAATATTAATTGGCAGGTGATCGTTGAGTTTTATTCTAAATAATATAAAAATATGAAACACATACCTTTACCAAAAAAATTTACGGTTGAAGAAATTACTAAAGGAATTCAGGCCAAAGTTATAATTGAACCATGTTTTCCCGGCTATGGTTTAACCTTGGGCAATGCCTTAAGAAGGATTTTGCTTTCCTCGCTTCCGGGCGGCGCCGTAACCGCGGTTAAAATAAAGGGCGTCCAGCATGAATTCAGCACCATAGAGAATATCACCGAAGACATGGTGGATATAATTCTCAATCTAAAGCAATTGCGGGTTAAGGTGTTTAGCGAAGAGCCGGTGGTTTTGAAATTAAACGCTAAGGGAGAAAAGAAAGCGACCGCCGCCGATATTGAGCCGTCTTCAGACGCCGAAATCGAAAATAAAAATTTGACTATCGCCACTTTAAACAGCAAAGACGCTTCTTTAGAAATGGAAATAACTGTGGCCAAAGGAGTTGGTTATCTGCCCACCGAGGAACGCGGCAAGGACAAGGGCGAAATTGGCTTGATTTTAGTGGATTCTATTTTTACGCCGGTGGTCAATGTCGGCCTTGACATTGAAGTTACTCGTGTCGGACAAAAAACCGATTATGATAAAATTGTTTTAAATATAGAAACCGATGGCACGATTTCACCCGAGGAAGCCGTAAAAAAAGCGGCCGAGATTTTAACCAATCAATTTAGCTGGATTATGGAGGGCGGCCAGCGCGAAATTGAAGAAGTTAATATTGAAGAACCGGTAAAAGAGCCGGTGATTATTGAAGAAGCGGTAATAGAAGAGGCCGGGGCCGGTTCCGAAGGAACGCCGCTATTGGCCGGCGGCCAGGAATTAGCCGTTCCGGCCGAAAAGCCAGTCCGAAAAAGAGGCCGACCCAGAAAAATCAAGGAAAAAATTGAGGAATAATTATTATGAGACATCAGAAAAAAGGCAAAACCTTAGGCAGAAAAGCGGCGCCAAGAAAAGCGCTTATGCGGAGTTTGGCGACCAGTTTTATTATTTATGAAAAGATAAAAACCACGAAAGCCAAAGCCAAGTCATTAAAACCAATCGTAGAAAAAATAATTACTCTCGGCAAAAAAGACACCCTGCACAATCGCCGCCAAGTGTTAAAGGTTTTATATCTTGAGGGCGCGGTAAAGAAATTATTTGAAGTTATCGGCCCAAGATTTAAAGAAAGAAAGGGCGGCTACACCCGGCTGGTAAAATTGCCGAGACGGCAAAATGATCGGGCGGAAATGGCAATTTTAGAATTGATGGAATAGAAATAATGAAAAAAATTAAAACCAATGAAACAAGTTATCAGAAAAATTCATCAAATTGACGCCACCGGAAAAGTGGTGGGCCGATTGGCCAGCGGCATTGCCATAATTTTGCGCGGCAAAAATAAGCCGACCTTTCAACCCCATCTTGATGAAGGTGATTTTGTGGAAGTTATTAATTGCGATAAAATGAAGTTTACCGGCAAAAAATTTGAGCAAAAGGAATATATCCGCCATACCAATCATCCGGGCGGCTTAAGAAGAAAGAAAATGAAGGATGTTTTCAAGGAAAATCCAGGCGAGGTCTTAAAGAGGGCGGTGATGGGTATGTTAGCCAAAAACAAATTACAAGAGCCGATGATTAAGCGGCTAAAGATTAAGTAAATTTATGGAAAAGTCCAAAACAGCAATTAAAAATAAAAAATACATATATTCAAGGGGCGGTAGAAAAACCGCCGTGGCTCAATGCCGTTTGCAAAAAGGCAAGGGCAAATTTTTAGTTAATGGCCTGGATTATAAAGAATATTTCCGAACCGAGCATCTGCAGGGAATATTTTTAGACCCCTTGAGAATTACCAATCATTTAAAAGACATTGAGTTATCGCTTAAGGCGCATAGCGGCGGCATTGGCGGACAAGCCGAGGCCTGCCGCCATGCCATTTCCCGCGGCCTGGAAATATTAGACGGCTCACTCCGGCCGATTCTCAAGGCCGAGGGATTTTTAAAACGCGACCCGAGAGTCAAGGAAAGAAAAAAGCCGGGCTTGAAGCGAGCGAGACGCGCCCCGCAGTGGAGCAAACGTTAAAGCCCTTATACTTTATATAAAAAAGACGAGCATATCTCGTCTTTTTTAAAATTTTATTACATTGAATTAATGTTATAAATTTGCTACAATACTAATCATATGGCAGATATAAACTTGGCCAAAAACACAACTTTTTACACGGCGGGGCTAACCATACAAAAGATAATTTCTTTTGTATATTTTATTTTTGTGGCCAGAATGATTGGCGTGGTCAATACCGGCCGATTATCTTTCGCGCTGGGTTTTACCACAATTTTCGCCATGTTTTTGGATTTTGGCTTGACCCAGATATTAATTCGCGAATCCGCCCGAGACAAGGAAAAATCTCAAAAATATTTAACCGCCGCCATCGGCTTGAAATTATTCGGGTCGGTTTTAATTTATGGTCTGGCGGTTTTAATTATCAATCTGATGAATTACCCGATTTTGATCAAGCAATTGGTTTATTTGTCGGGCCTAGTGATGATTTTGGACTCGTTTACTTTAAGTTTTTACGGCGTTTTGCGGGGCAATCATAATTTAAAATTTGAAAGCTTGAGTGTTATTTTAAACCAATTGATTATTGTTATTACGGGCGTCATCGTCATAAAACTGCATCTCGGTCTGATTTTTTTAATCGGCGCTTATTTAATGGGCAGCGCCTTTAATTTTATTTATTCGTTGGTTTTATTAAAAGTAAAATTGCGTTTATCAACAAAAATTAAATTTGAATGGGCGATCATTAAGGAATTATTAATACTGTCTTTGCCGTTCGCGATTGCCGGAATTTTTGTCCGGCTGTACTCGGCTATGGATATTGTTTTATTATCCAAATTAACCAACGACCAAGCGGTCGGCTGGTATAGCGCCGCCTATAAGGTGGCTTTTGCCCTGCAATTCGTGGGCGTGGCGTCACTAGCCAGTATTTATCCGGCTTTTTGCGCCTATTTTCACACCTCAAAAGAATTATTAGCGAAAACTTTTACCAAAATTATATATTATTTAATGGTTTTATCTTTCCCCTTGGCCGTGGGCGTCCTGACGATTGCCGATAAAATAATCGTGCCAATTTTCGGCCCGCAATACGCTAATTCCATTCCGCCCCTGCAAATTTTAATTCTTTCCTTGCCCTTGGCGTTTCTTAGTTTTCCCGTGGGCGCCATGCTTAACGCCTGCAATAAACAAACGATTAACACCGTAATTTTAGGTATTACGGCTGGAGTTAATATAATTTTAAATTTGCTCTTAATTCCTTATTTGAGCTATATTGGCTCGGCCATCGCCGCCCTGTTAAGTTATTTTGTTTTGTTTGGCGCCGGTATCTTTTTTGTTAATAAAATCGTCTCTTATGATAAGAAATATTTAATGATCTCGCTGGGTAAAATTTTAGTAAGCTGTTTGGCCATGGGCCTGGCCGTAATGTATTTAAAAAATTATATTCACTTTGGCGCGGTTATTATTTTGGGATTTTTTGTTTATTTAGCGGTTTTATACGCCATTAAGGGCTTTAGAAAAAATGATTTTTCCCAGATATTTACCCTTTTATTTAAGAAATCATAGCCAGCTCATTATGTTTATATCCGTCATAATTCCAACCTATAATCGGGCCGGCTATCTGCGGCAGTCATTAAAAAGTTTGGTTAGCCAAAATTTTTCAAAAGACAAATTTGAGGTCATCGTGGTTGATGATGGCGGCCAGGATAATCTGGCGGCGGTTATCGGCGACTTTAGCGGTAAATTGGACCTTAAATATTTCAAGGAAAAGCACTTGAACATCTGTCATGCCAGAAACGTGGGTATAAAAAATGCCCGGGGCGATATTTTGGTTTTTTTTGACGACGACGCCGTGGCTGATAGTCACTGGCTGGAAAGTATCAGCCGGATTATGGAAAAAGAAAATGTAGTTGTCGGCCGGGGCAAGCCGCTTAATGATAATATGTGGCAATATTTTGCCCCGCACTATGACCGGGGCGATCAGCCCATAGAAATAAGCACGATTTGGGAATGCAATTTAGCGGTGAAAAAAGCGGTTTTTGCGGCCATCGGATTATTTGACGAAAAAATTGGCTGGGGGCATGAGGGCAATGAATTCGCTCGTCGTTGCCAAGGAAAATACCGCTTAATGTATTATCCGGAAATGATAATTTTTCATGACTACGCCTTTGGCCTGATTAATTATTTTTTAAAGCAAAAAAAATTCGGCGAGAAATTAATCTATTTAAAAATCAATGGGATTAAAAATATTTTTGAATTATTTTTTAACTATAAAAAAATTAAAGGAGCGGGAGAGGGG